>DAIUCB010000027.1:0-16725 GCA_036846385.1 Bacillota bacterium
GTTTTTAAAGTATCTATATACATTTGATTTTGTTTTATCAAATGATCCGAGGGCAAAACCAGCATAATTGCATCATCGTACTTATATTGAATCATTGCAGCTGCCAATCCTATAGCCGGAGCTGTATTCTTCGCAATCGGTTCCGCTAAAATATTATCTTTCGGTATATTTGGGAGTTGTTCTGCAACTAAGCTGACATAGCTTTTATTTGTTACAATAAACATATCATCATAATTTACTAAAGGTAGTAATCTTTCTGCAGTAAGCTGAATCATCGTTTTGCCGTCATTAGTTAAAGATAAAAACTGCTTTGGATAATTACTCCTGCTTTTTGGCCAAAATCTTTCGCCCCTACCACCTGCCATAATAACTGCTGTTGTCTTCATTTTCCACCTCATCATTATAAATTGCATTAATTCTATTTTCTATAGCCTTGCTGGCAACTTCCTGATTCAAATTATTTTTTATATAATTTTGTGCATTTTTAGATATTCTGTTATAATAATCTTTGTCCTCATAGAGTTTTTTCATAAAAACGGCAGCTTGATTTATATCGGGATCTGCCCATCTGTTTCCCTTTTTATACATTGCATAGTCAATTTCTAAGGGAATTAAATTATAATCAACCATACAAGCAACATCATTATTCATAAATTCCGTATTCGCTGACCAATTTGTTGCAATAGTCGGAGTACCGAGGAGCATTGCTTCTGCCAAAGGCAAACCAAAACCTTCAGCTCTATGTAAAGAAACAAAAACATCACAGCTTTTAATCAGACTGTTCACTTCTATTTTAGTCATAATTTTAGGTATTAAATATATATTATGATACCCATCCAGCATCTTTTTGATTTTAATAATATCCTCTTGCTGTGGATTATTAACCTTTATCACCAAACCCACGTTGTCCCAATCCTTAGAAAAAGCCTTTTTAAAAGCTTCAATAGTACCTATCGGATTTTTCCTGTGAATTGTACTATTACTGTCATACATACACAAAAAAAGAAATTTATCCTCCGGCAACTCAAAATACTCTCTATTATATGCTTCAGCTACAGGTGCACTGATTGGATATCCTATAGTATGAACCGGTAAAGAGGTTTTTTTTCTGATACTGTTACTTGCAAATTCCGAAGGAGTCCAAATCTCATCAACCAAAGAAAAGCACTTCACCCAGTCCTCAGGAAATTCCTCCAATTCCCAAAGCCAAAATGCTATATTGTATTTATAATCCCAAATATCTTTATTTAATGTTACATGAGCTAAAGCTAAATCCGGAGGATTGATATGCATTAAATTGATATTAAAAGGAGCTGTATTTGTTATTTTGCTATCCCAGCTATTATCATTATATCTCATGGAACTGATTTGTTCATAATTGTAAATTGTAAAATCTAAGTTTGAATAGTTCACTGCATCGGCTAACAACCTGCAGCTTTGCCCCAGACCTATCTCTCCACGAATAAATCCGATAAGATTTATCCCATCGGGATATTTATTCCTTTCAAATGGAGCTTTTTTTGACTCTACACTTTTATCTATACATTTATTTACAAATTTTCTTTTCACACATCTCAGTAATTCAATAGGCAATATTTTTATCAAAACAGGCTTAAACTTTGAAGTAATATGTAATATATATTTAGAAATCAATTTATTCATAATTTACCTTTTCGTATTTCAATATTCATGTAACATTATATACTTTTTTTGTCATATCTACAAGAATAAAATCTATATTTTACAAATTTTGCATTATATGTTTGTAAAATATATATCTTTATGTTATATTTTAATAAGAACATTATAACAGGAGATACAGGAGATATATTAATGAATCCTTTTTTTTCAATAATAATACCCTTATATAATTGCGAGCGAACAATAGCCCTTACTCTTGAAAGTATCATGAATCAAACATGTGAAGACTATGAAGTAATCATAATAAATGATTGCTCTGATGATAATACAATGAATATAGTTAATAAATATATAACCCGGTTCAGTTATATAACTATTATACAAAATGAAAGCAATATAGGTGTTGCAACCTCAAGAAATAAAGGATTTTCCATTGCAAAAGGCAAATATGTCGCTCTTCTGGACGGTGATGATATATGGCATTCAGATAAATTAGAAAAGCAAAAACAAATTGTAGAAAAAACAAATTGCGATATATGCTGTACATCATACTCTTTTATAGATGAAAATTCTAATACAATAAAAAAGCCTTACATAGTTCCAAAGCTCATTGATTATAAAATGATGCTCAAGCAAAATTACATCGGCTGCTCGGCTGCGGTTATAAAAGCTGATTTATTGTTATATAGCTCAATGGATGAAAATTATCAACATGAGGATTATGCTTTATGGTTGAAGCTATTGCGTGAAGGTGCTACAATAGAATGCATATCCGAACCTCTCATGAAATACAGAATACTAAAAAGCAGTCGATCTTTTAGTAAAACTAAGGCGGCAAAGGGACGTATGATTATATATTTAAAGCAAGAAGGATTAGGTTTGATTAAATCGGTATATTATTTTTTATGTTATGCATTCAACGGAATCAAAAAAAAATTATTATAGGAGAGATAAACTTGTATCCATTAATACTAAAACCGACTATCAAAGATTATATATGGGGCGGGCAGAAATTAAAAACTGAATACAATAAATATTCTGAACATAATAAATTAGCTGAAAGCTGGGAGCTTTCATGCCATAAAGACGGAATGTCTATAATTGATAATGGAGAATTTTGCGGATTATCACTTCAAGATTATATAAATAGAGACAGAAAAGGAATACTTGGTACCAAATGCTGCAAATCAGAATATTTTCCGATATTAGTTAAACTAATTGATGCCAAGGACAACTTATCTATACAAGTACATCCGGATAACGAATATGCACTTACAAATGAAGGTCAATATGGCAAGACAGAAATGTGGTATATTATTGATTGCAAGCCCGGTTCAATTATTTATTATGGTTTAAACCGTGATTTAAGTAGGACGGAATTTATAGAAAAAATTAAAAACAATACCTTTTTAGACACTCTAAATGCTGTAAAGGTTAAAAAAGGTGATGTGTTTTTAATTGAGTCAGGAACAATTCATGCTATATGCAGTAATACACTTATTGCCGAAATACAACAAAATTCAAATATAACATATCGAATATATGACTATAATCGCTGTGGAAATGATGGTAAACCCCGTGATTTACATATAGAAAAGGCTTTGGATGTAACAAGTCTGAAAAAACAAAAATTGCAAGCAGAAATTTATGATATTGAAGAAACTACATACTATTCCAAACAAAAGCTGGTAGAATGCGATTACTTTACAACATATAAAGTTGCAATAAATAAGGAAATTAATTTAACAGCAGATGGAGAGACTTTTCACTGTTTGCTTTGTTTAGACGGTATTTTAGACATTCATTATAATAATTCTAACATCAGCTTTAAAAAAGGACAAACAATATTTATACCTGCAAATATGGGAAATTATAAGATTAAAGGTATAGGTGAAATATTATTTGTGACCTTGTGATAAATCTAAGAGATCAAAAAAGTGTATATTTAAACGATAAATATACACTTTTTATTCACTCATGACCTTTATTTTTTACAAAAAATATTTCACCCGGAAGTATTTCATTCTCTTCCAGCCCTTCTGTACTCTCCGGTACAAACAATATCTTAATTGTCATCATCATCAACTTTAAATCCATTATGAACGAAAAATTTTCTATATACAGCATATCAAGTTTCAATTTATCATATGCTGTGGTATTATATTTTCCCATAACCTGAGCATATCCTGTAACACCTGCTTTAACCTTTGTCCTAAAATCAAACTCTGGAATTATATCAATATATTGCTCGGCAATTTCCGGTCTTTCGGGTCTTGGTCCAACCAAAGACATATCTCCATTCAATACATTGAATAGTTGAGGTAACTCATCAAACCTAATTTTTCTTATTACTTTGCCTATAGGTGTGATTCTGCTATCTTCCTGACTGGCTAATCTCGCCACTCCATCATTTTCGGCATTTACTACCATGCTCCTGAATTTATATATTTTGAACACTTTGTTATTTATAGTAAGTCTATCCTGCTTATAAATTACAGGACCTCCATCTTGTAGCTTTATTGTCAATGCCGTAATAAGCATAAAAGGTGAAAACAATATAATGAGTACAAGAGAAGCAAATATATCCAGTATTCTTTTTAACATTGCTTGTTCATAAGACAATCCTTTATTTTTGCACACCAAAAGAGGTGTATCAAATAAATGAAATTTATCCGAGGATCCGACTATGATGTCAGATATTTTAGGCGTCACATAAGTTCTTATCGATTTATCATAGCAATATTTTAATATTCGGTTTCTGTAAAAGGAATCAATATCATACAGCATGACAGCATCATATGATGAGCTCTTTAATTCTTCAATTATTAAATCTATTCCATCATTGATTTTTATAATATTTGCTATATCATATTTATCGGGTCTGAGAGTTAATTTATTTACAAACCTTGAAACATCATCATTTCCGGATATAACGACTACCTTCATAGGAGGATTAATACTTAGATATATTTTGTTAGCTAAATATGCCCAAATAACAATAACTAATACTTGAAGTATCATCATTAATAAAATGCCCAAAATATTTAACATATCACGTGCAATCAAAGATATCTGCAGATAAGTAATTATATTTACAAAAACCAATGATAAAATCTGTGAATATATAATATCTGTAACTCTATAAAAGCCTACCTTATATCCTCCGTAAATACTGGAAAAGGTCCCTAACAAAAGCGCATAAACCAATACAAGGAGCAATGTACCCTTTTCATAAAAAGGAGCAACAATATTAAATTTATAGAAAATATACCAAGTCGAATAAAAAAGCAAAGACTGAATTAAAACTATTGAAGCAGTCACTAAAAACATAATTGCATTTTTATAATCCTTTAATTTTTTCAAATTCATCATCCTTACGTTAATTTAATTTACATAACATCAGTATCAACTTTCATTTTACTCTTTAATCTAGCATTTATACTTATACCTATCCCCAATATCAACCAAAACAACGGTGCTACTGAAACTACGCTATCATTAAACAAAGCAGCTGTCAAATACCCTATAACAGAAATCAAACAAGCTCCTCCGATGATTTCTTCCGGCTTATCAAAGGTTGATTTGCTGTATAATCTAAAGCTTGACACAATATATATACCCCAAGCCGCCAATAATGCAAGCAGAGAAATCAGCCCCGTATTTATAGCTATTTGCATGTACATATTATGAGGCTTATCAATAACTATATTAGCATTAAAATCCGTAAGATTAAGCTTTGCTATAAAATCATCTTGATTAAATGCAATCGGAAAATTATCGGGACCGGCACCTGCTATGATATAATTTTTCATCATAGGAATAGTGGCTCCCCATTCATATCCTCTATTAGATCCAATCGTTTCTAACCCTCGTAACGGCTCAAAGAAAGGAGAGGATTTAGGTACGGTTAGTCTGCGACCCGAACCTAATATTTTTATACCATCCTGAGTAACATAGAAAACCATTGATTTGCCATAGGCTTTTACTGTTATACCGGGATTATCCTGTATAATAATATTGTATCCGCTATATCTATCATCATTTATGGTAATTTGATTATTCTTTGTTGTAATTTCCAGTTCTTTATTGTTTTCATCCAAAAAGAATAATTTATTTCCGTCTATTTTAAAGTTTAGTGTTTCTTTGTTTGTTTTTATAGAAAATGTATTTTTGCCGAGAGTGATATCTTCAAATTTCAGACCGCCTTCGTTTTGTGCTTTCATCGTTTCAATTTGTTTTGCAATATTAAATGTTTTTAACCTATTAATAAGCGCTCCGCCTGATACAATATTAAGACTGACAAATAAAACAATCAACAAAGCTATTAAACCTACCGAATACTTCCAATACTTAACTAAAGCTTTTCTAAACAACCAAACCGAGAATATCGCCGATACAACTACCCCAAAATATCCTGCCCTCGAATTGCAACCAATCCATATAAATAATGAAAGTATAACAGCAAAACCTGAAACTATTCTTAGTTTTTTACTCTTCGTCGCAAATAAAAAAGCTATCGACAACGGCAGCATCAAAGCCGAGAAGCTCCCCACAAAGTTTGTATTAAACAGTGTACCGTATATTGTTTTTGGCCCAAAGGAAAATGAAAGCTCCCCTACCTGCAAGTTATTTGGTAAAATCAATTCCTTGCCGATTGCAGTTTGAAAAAAGTCAAAACCAAAGTATTGTCCAACCCCTATTATTCCCTCAATTATAATTAGAAATAAAAATGATTTCGCAAATAGTGATACATCTCTTTCATTATTAACAAAATTAATTGTCAGGAATGTAATAAGTACATAGCCTATAAGTACAAACATTCCCTGATACATATCTACAAAGCCCCATAGAGCTGTTGCTTTATCCAGAGCGAAAACAGCTGAAGCTATTACAAATAATGCATAAATACCGAGTGGTATATAGTATTGCTTTAAATTTTTAAGCGGTAGTTTCTTGTTAAAGTATAGTACACCATAAAATATTAGTGCTATTGCTGCCGATATTATAAACCAAAAAGATTTCCAATAGCTGAAAAAATCCAAATATGTATTTTGACCTGTCCAATATAAAGATTGGGTTGTATCTGTGAGATCTACAAACTTCGCGTATGTTATAAGTGGAACAATTGCCGCTATAAAAAGCAGTGGTATAAAATATGATATTGAAAGCCTCTTATCCTCATAATTTATTGATATAGGCTGATTTTTTTTTCTATTGCTCAATTAAAATCCTCCAAAATATTGATTTGTGACAATACTGATTATGTCATTTAATATTATAGCTCAAAATATTATATCATGCAATGCATTATTTTTAAACTATTTAACCTTTACAAAATAAAAAATTTACGTCCCCTCACTAACCCTTACTATAAGAAATGTTTTTTTTAAAATGTTGAATTAATGATACAGATAGGTATATAATATGACATTAAGTTATGTGATACTCATCAGCAATGAAAGAAGGGGAGATTTTTTGAAAAAAACAACAGAGAATAAAACAACAACATATTTTACTAAATTAATTGCCGTGTCCGTCGGTCATTTTTTCAATGATATGTATATGAATTTGATTCCTCCTATTTCATTTTTATTTGTTCATGCATTGGGATTAAGCTTAGCACAGCAGGCTTTTATCGCTTTTATAATCACAAGCAGTGGGTCCTTCGCTCAACCTATTATCGGGTATTTTGTGGATAAGAGAGGAAAACCTTATTTAGCTATTCTTTCATTAGTATGGATTTCTTTTTGGATGTCTGTTTCAGGAATAATTTCGAATTATTATTTATTGGTTATTATACTTGGGCTAGGAGCCTTAGGCTCAGCCTTATTTCATCCGTTAGGTTCTGCAATCGCAGTAAAATTAGGCAAAAAATCAATGGGTAAAAGCTTATCTGTTTTTATGACAATCGGGGGCTTTGCTGCTTCTGTATCGCCTATGAAGTTCTTATCAAAAGCTTTTTGGTTACCTTTGGCGCACAGATTATGTTATTGAAGCATATAGATATTAATATTGCAGGAGTAGTATTGTCTGTTTATTTATTAGCCAATTCCCTTGGCACTATTATAGGCGGTTATCTAAATGATATAATAGGAAGCAAGAAAGTTTTAATAATAACCAATTCACTTGCACTCATTTGCATGATAATTATTGGATTCACATCCGGTATAACTATGACTATTAGATTTATATTTATTGCATTAGCCTTAAGTGGCTCAAACACTGCTAATGTTGTAATGACTCACGGCTTTATGCCTGAAAATCTAAATCTTGCAACAGGATTAATATTGGGACTATCCGGAGGTCTAGGCGGACTATTAATGCTTTTATTTGGAAAAATTGCAGATATACAAGGCCTGATCACAAGTACCTCTTATTTATTAATACCCATTATATCCATGATACTTATTTCAATCTTATTGCCAAGTGAAAATTCCGTAGTAAATAATGAATCAAGCCATAAATAAAAAAACTCTCGTCCCACGAACCCTTATTCATAATGTGTCCACATACTAATTATTTTGATAGTATGCTCTTCTTTATATACCTGACACACAAAACGATGTTGATGGTCAATAATTAATACCTAATCTAAAAAATAATTTTTTTATTTTACTTGACAAATTTGGGTATAACGGAAACATCGATAGTCGACAAACTTTACACCACAGTAACAATATCTGTTCATATCCCTCTGGCACCGCTCCCATCAGAAGATCACTATCTGTCAATTTATATATTTGAAAATCATATCATTAAAATTATCAGATAACATAAAGAAGCTGAGATAATCATCGATTCTCTCAGCATATATTTATTTCTATTTCTGTGGAAACTGTTTTTTGTATTTCACTAAATTATAATATAAGTAATTGCCTCGCATACCAAAAAATATTGATATACCAAAACCTAAAAATGCTAAATCAGTGTCGATAGATGATATCAGTGCAGTAATTCCTATACTGACTAATGCTACAGCCCATAAACCTTTTGTTAATGCCCATATCCAAGTAAAAAAGAAAGCACACCAATTCCATTTTCCTTTATAAATTTCATTACTGTCACTTATCTTTCTAAATTGCTCCTGATAATAAGGCTTTAAGTAGGAATAGAAATTATCAGAATAATTATTTCCTGAGTTGACCTTTTCAGAATAGGAATTGCTTGAATAATTATTTACCGGCGGTACCTGTTGTTGCTGAGCTCCAGAAAAGGATTCTCCGCAATATCTGCATTCAGAAGCATTTAAATCAATTGCTGCTCCACAAGACGGACATCTTTTTTCATTCATTACGCTATCTCCTTTATAATGTTTATTTTAAATTTAATTTTTCTCTATTTATAACAAGCCTATGCGTATCTTCTAATAGCTTATGCAGCTCAATCGTCCTGCTTTCAGCTTGTAAACATTCTTGTATAGAAAGTATATTGCTTTTTATCTGATTTTCGATTTCATAAATTGCATTGTTGCCGCTAATCCTACCAAAAGGAGTAGAGGCCTGAATGCGTTCCTTTAAATCTTTAAACAGAGAAATACTCAATAGGTTGCTTTCCGTATTTTCCTTTCCCATAAGTATCCTTTCAATCTCCGGCAGTTTTACCATAATTGAAGCTGTTTCTGATTTTTCAATTTCTTGCTTAAATGTATTATCTCTTGCCGATTTAGAAAAACTCGAAATTACAGAAAATAATATCAGAAATACAGCAAAAATAATCAATTCCCAGACTATATACCGAATAATGCTCCATGTTAATATGTAAACAGATAATGCATTAGCCAATATGGCATATAACAAAATTAAAATAACAGTCGTTATGGTATAAGGTATCCCAATACGTTTAAATAAAATACCGGGAAAAATAACCGCTCCGTTTAAAAGTATAAGACCTATAAGTAAAAAAGCAAGCACTAAAACAGATTTATCAAAAGCAATAATAAAAAACAGACCCAGAATATTAAAATATGCCAATATTACAGCTATATCAAAAATTAAACAACCTAAAACCTTTAAGCCACTAATAGATGAAAGCTTGCTGTTATTCATACTTTACCTCCAGTTTAGTACCACATTCAGAACAAAACTTTGTTCCGGGTAAATTTTCATTTTGACAGCTTGGGCAAGTTTTGCTAAGCATTGAGCTTCCGCAATTAGGACAAAATTTCATATTTTCATCAACCATGAATTTACAGGAATAACATTCAATTTTTTCAGTAACGAGCTTCTCCCCACAATTAGAACAGAATTTAACCCCTTCTGTATTTAAACTCCCGCATTTTTTGCAGTTAATTGTTTTAACAGTCGTATTCATAATACTACCTGCGGCAGCAGTAAAGTTATTAGCTACAGCTAATCCTGCTCCGGCGCCGATACCGATTCCGATTCCGGCAGTTGCCAAATTTCCTCCGCCCTCATTATCAGCAGCAGATTGTAGTACATCAAAGGATCTCTTTACATTATAGCGGTTATCACCGATAATATCAAAAGCTGCTTTTTCTCCGAGTATTTTATTTACAGCTTCAAAATCTTCATCGGGGAAATTAATTGAAGATACAAAAAAATTAACAACCTTAATTCCAAAGCGATCAAATTCTTTAGAAATACGCTCTTGACAAGCTGCAGAAACCTCTTCTATCCGAGGTGTTATTTCTAAAACCGATATTTTCTGATTTATAATAATATCCGAAATAATAGTTTTGACCTTTGTTATGATAACACCTTTAAAGTATTTAATAACAAGATCATATTTTACAACCTGACTGTCTCCCAAGGCACCTATAAGCTCTGTTAAAAATACGCGATAATCAGAAATTTTAATTGCAAATTGTCCAAAAGCACGTACTCTCAATCTGACTGCATATTTAGGGTCAATCAAGCTGATTGGGTCTGACGTTCCCCACAAAATATCTAATTTTGCAGTATTATTTATGAAAAATACTTCAGCTGTAAAAGGAGTTCTGCCTCCGAAAGGAATATTAATTAGAGACTGCAAAATAGGAATATTCTGCGTACTAAGAGTATAGGTACCCGGTGAAAAATAATCTGCAGCTCTTCCGCCATTGACAAAAACAGCAATTTGCCCTTCACCTACTATAAGCTGTGTACCAAAAACAAAGTTATCTCTAGGATAACGATAAACTAACCAATCTCGATTTTGAATGCCATTAAATTTTATGACATCTATAATTGCCACTCATACCACTCCTCTGCTAAAATGCTCAATTGAATTTTAATGACTTTGATGATATTAAAACATCACAGAATACAGTGCTTTATTCCCTTAATAATGAATAAATCGACAATATTTATATTAATATTGTAATATTTTTTCCAACCCTTGTCAACTATATAAACTTTATTTATCGTTATTGTATGACGCACTACCCCGTATCGAAGCCTCATTCATAATGTGTCCACATACTAATTACTTGATAGTATGCTCTTCTTTATATACCTGATACAAAAACGATGTTGATGGTTTATACGTCTAGAATAAAAACCATATAAATCACCAATAAATTTTTCATATGGCGGATATTCTTGATACGGGTTTGATTTTACAATCTCTAAAAATAGTGGGGAGTGACTTTCTAATTGAAGGTCACTCCCCACTATCCTACATTGCTACTGCGAAATATTATCGTAAGTTCGTACTGTCATCAAAATTGCTGCTTCCCGTGTTGCCATGCCGTATCCGGCTGCTTGCTGGGTGCTTGTTGTCGCCTTTGGCATGAAATTCCCACTCATATCACCCTTGATTATACTGATTTTAGACATATACTTTGTCGCTTCAACAGCCCAGCTTGAGATTTGTTTTTGATCCGGAAAATCCTTAACACCGGAAATACTGTAGTCACCATCAGGTGCAATTGCTCTAATTGCACGGTACAGCATTGCCGCACACTGTTCGCGGTTAATGAGGGTGTTCGGTTCAAATGCTGTGTCTGAAACTCCTTTGGTAATTCTAAGCTGATAAGCTTTCAGAATTTGAGGATTATTTGTATCAGAAAATGGATTGGGCGATACAGGTGCTGCCTCAGCCCCCATGACCTTTTCATAAAGCAGAACAGCAAGTTCGCAAAATTCCTCCCGAGTAATCGGATCTGTTAAGTCCTTTCCCATTAATATAGCTGGAATAAGACCGAGCTCTTCAGCCTTTTTCAGCTCCGGAACAGCCCAAATACTTGATTGCAAGCCAAGCGTAGCAACGTTGGAATAATCGGATTTGGAAATTTCGCTCCAAGTCCCATCATACTGACGAACACAGACGCGATAGCTAATCTGTTTTATTCCGTCCCATTCATAGGTTTCCACCCATAGCTGCTCAAAAGTGAACACACCGGAACTCGACTGATGCTGATCCAACATAGTTTCGCTGGGGATAGCATCAGTTCCAATCCAACTGCCGTCTCCGATTTTTTTCTCAATAACAACCTCCCAATGTAAACTGTCTGTACTTCGCGCGAGGTTGTCAATATTAAAGGTTAACAGAGCTGATCCGTTCGAATGAGTTTCGTCTACAGTCATGGCTACAGCAGACAATCTATAAGGCATAGGTTCGATTGCGGCAAATGCCTCAGATGGAAAAAAAGCGAAAACCAGAGAGACTATAATAAAAATGACTTCGCAAAATTTTTTCATAGTGATTTCTCCTCTTAAAAAAGTTATATATTAAATCTATACTATATTATTATTCACACACAGAGAAAAAATCGCGTATTTTATATAATAAAAACACAAAGATACAAACATTTTCTAAGCGTATACCCCTGTGTTTTTTTGTATTCCTATTTATTTTGCTCCCGAAACTGTTTCGGTGTCAGACCTATGTGCTTTTTAAACAGTGACGTATAATAACTGTTATACTCCATACCACACAGTTCGAAGACCTGCGCGATTGTAAAGTTGTCATCGCAAAGCGCATCACATAGCCGAGACATCCTGATCTTCGTATAATATTCATGCGGCGTCATCCCAACTTCATTCCTAAAATGCTGTACCAAACTGTTTATACTCAAATGCGCTTCATATGCGGATTGCTTGGTGCTGAAGGACTCCTTCCAGTGGGCATCGATATACTCCTTTGCCCGTACGACCTCTTCTCTCGCTTTATATTCCCGTACCGGAATATATACCGTGACAACATAACGCAACCGCCCATCATCAGCAAAAATAGGAAAGGAACTAATGTCGTTATACAGAGTGATAAAAGCAAACTCTTCATTGTATTTCGAACCTACAAGATCCTTATTCGGAAATTTCAGGGCGGGTGTATAGACGCGCTCACCCCGGAACGCCCGGCGAATGTGCTCGACCAAGCCCCATTTCTTCAACAAAGGCTCCTTGAGAATGTTATATTGTCCGATGGTCTTTTCACGCACCTTATGAAGAGTTTCCATAAAAAAGGCTTCGTTTGCATAGACCATGAAACCATCCGCATCCGTTATGTTGAGCCGGTAAGGAAACAGATCAAAAATCTTTTTAAAAACTTCCAAGTCATCGTTTATATCCGGTAAGTTTTCCTCTTCATGTTCTAAACATGTTTCAAAAAGCTTTCGCCGACCATCGATGGGTTTTGGTGCATCCGCCGGTATCGCCCAGACGCCGTTGAAACGAATAACGCCATCAATTTGTCCGTTTTTACAGTATCTCTGAACCTGCCTGACTCCAATTCTCCATTTTGAAGCCATCTGCTTTATTGTTATATAATCCATAAGCCAATCTCCCACACGATATTCCTGACTAAATGTATAATTATTATAATACGTTATAGCGAAATATTCAAGTATAAACAGAAAGTGGGACGGAGAGCCTTTTTTGCCGGTCTATATAGCAAAGATATTACCCTACATTAATTAATCAATTTTCATAGAAAAACCCTTAGGAGGGGTTGTACCCATTAAATTCAATACAAAATAATCCAGCACTTTTCTCCTATAGTATGGATTTTCACTGAGATAGTGATTTGCATTTGGAATAATAAGCATATCAAAATCCTTATTTTCCTTTATTAATTCATCCGCAATATACATTGTATTGGAAATATGTACATTATCATCCATATCACCATGTATCAACAGAAGCTTACCGTTAAATTCCGATGCTCTCCCCTTCATACTTTGCTTAAGCCATAGCTCCTTATCATAATCATTCATAAATCCCTCAGACCAGGATGCAACATAAAGCTCCTGAAAATGATTACCGCTGCTGGATATCGCTACCTTATATAAATCTCCGTATTCTGTAATATATTTGTAGGCAGCATACCCACCACCGGAATGTCCCCATATACCTATACGTTCTTCATCCATGAATGGATATTTTTTGCACAGCTGTTTCATTACAGAAACATGATCCGGCATACCGACACAGCCACCTAGATTTTTGTGTGTATAATCATGGAATTGTTTATTTCTGAGAGGTGTTCCTCTGCCATCCGTTATAACAGTTATAAATCCCAACTGAGCTAAGCTTTGTACAAATCCTGCCGTAAGCGTTCCGAAATAATGCAAAGGAACAATACTTGTCTGAGGACCTCCATAGCAATACTCAATTACGGGATATTTATTGTTTTCATTGAAGTCGGGCGGTAAAATCATAATGCCATATATATCTGTTATATTATCGTCGCCCTTAAATGTAAACTGTTTAGGTAAGCTAAAACCTTTATCAATCAGCTTCTGCGAATCGGATTTAAATAACCTTTGACATAAATTACCGTCTATATCACGCACTATTACTTCTGGCACCGTCATAACCGTATCAAAATAATCTATAAAATAATTTCCGTCAGGATCTATATTTACTGTATGGTATGCATCCTCAGGTGTCAGTCTGCATATGTCAAAATTGCTAAGGCTAATTTTATATAATTGCTGTAAATAAGGATTTAAATTTTTTTCGGCACCAAATCCTGTAAAATATATTTGATCTCTATCTTCATCTATAAGTAAAATCCGCCCTACATTCCAATCACCTTTTGTTATCTGTGTTAATTTGTTATTATTTTCGGTATCAACCTCATAAATATGGTTAAAGCCATCTCTCTCTGAAATAAAAAATAACTTTTTCCCATTCTTAGCATAATACGAATAAAAGCCTGTATTTAAAGGAATCGAAGAGTTATATGATCTGCTGTTTAATGATGTGTACCATGCTGAAAATATAAATGTATTGCTTGTTTCTTCATCTACAATTTCAGATTCTCCTGTTTCTGCAATAACCTGAACCAGCTTACCCTCTTTATGATTCCTTGAAATAAGTCTTACAGCGAATTTATTTCCATCTTCTGACCATGTAATGAACCTATAACCTTCAGATGCAGGAAAATACATAAATACTCCCATATCAAAGCTGCCATATGACCAATTTATAAGTCTGTTTTTTTCCAAATCATAAATATATATGTCTGCTTGAGCTATATTTTCATCCCCGGGAAAAGGATACTTATAGTTATATACCTTAGGACGAGCAATCTCTCCGCTGTCAGACACATTTTGAAGTAAAGACAGTTCCTTTATATTTCTTTGATCAACTTTATATGTAGCAAATCTTTTACTGTCAGGTGACCAAAACACTACCGATGTAGGAATTTTACCTACTCTTTCATCACTGACAAATGTATTGTCCTCTTCCAATCGATTGCCGTAATCATTATGCATACATCCGTCATATGTAATCTGATTAATTTCATCAGTTTCCAAATCTCTCATATACAAATTATAATCCTTGTAAAAAACAGCTCGTTTACAATCGGGAGAAAGATTTTCCCCGGGCTTTATACTTATTTTTCCCTTCAATAATTGTTTTGTATCGATATTAAAAGAATATTCGTTATATTCATAGAAAAAAATAATGATATTACCTGTAATTTTAAAATTTGACAGCACAATTTTTTCATCTTCGAGTTCTTTCTCTATGAGAATTGATAATTCCTTAGCTATAAATTCATAGCTGAATAATTCTTTTTCGGTTTTGTTTTTAGGATCTGCCAATATACATACAGAATACTTTTTTTCATTATTCCAAAATTCTTTTTTAAATACAAATTTTCCTTCACCGGCAAACCATGGTATTATTTCCTTGTTTAATATATATTTATTTGCATGATTAGGAAACAAATCCCTTGCAGCTTCATATTTCCTTATATCCATTTTCCCTCCGCATATTATCTATTTTGATTTATTTAGATAAGATATCTATCATATTTTGTAAAAAAGGCTATATATATGTAAATATTGTAATATTATTGTCTCTCAATGTCAATTAATTTACGATTAACATATACAATACAACAGCCAAAATAAAATATCACCGGACTTTTTAAATCAAATCCGGTGAATATAGCTCTTCATGTATGTGTAGTTAGCTGCTAAATCGTAACGGGGGCATTTATAAATTAATTCGTCACAAATTTTTCAACAAATCTCTTAAGTATTGCTGCAACTTCTGCTCTTGTTGCTTTACCTTCAGGATTAAGGGTATTATTTTCTTTTCCGTTAATAATACCAACACTGACTGCCCATGCAAAAGAATCCGTTGCCCAAGGAGATACATTCATATTATCTGCATATGCATCAAGAGTTGCAGCTGATTTTGTATCTATACCAAGATAATCTGCGTAATTTTTAATCATTACTACAAGCTGTTCGCGGGAAATATCTTCATTCGGTACAAATTCCAAATCACTTACTCCTTTTGTAATATTATTTTCAGTTGCCCATGCTACAGATTTACCATACCATTCATCAATGGACGCATCTTTAAATTTGCTTTGGGTGTACTTACTCATATCATCCTTTGACAGTCTTGAAAGGACAGTTACCAGCATACCTCTTGTCATTGTTTTATCCGGTCCGAAATTATTTTCTGTTATACCTTTAAATAAATCTTTTTCATAAACAAATTTGATGCTCTCTTTTGCCCAGTGTGTTGATATATCTGTAAACACATCATCTATATTTATTGTAGGTTTCTCTTCAATAATTATTGGATTCTCTTTTCGCTTGCGTATATTCAACGTTATATTTTCAAGCGGCTTAACAAGTACATAGTTCTTGTTAGTAAGCTGTGCTGTTACTGTATA
>DAIUCB010000028.1:0-16693 GCA_036846385.1 Bacillota bacterium
AACTGTATCTGGGGTTCGAATCCCCATCTCTCCGCCAAAAGATTATGACTCTTTACAAACAGCCTTTTTTATTATATAATTTTAAAAGAGGTGTTTTTTATGTCTGATTCTCAAATTACTAAGCAAGCATTGGCAGCATCAATGAAAGAGCTAATGTCTGAAATTCCGATGAATAAAATAAATATCGGAGATATAGTCGGTCGCTGCAATATGAACAGACAGAGCTTTTATTATCACTTTAAAGACAAATATGACTTAGTAAATTGGATTTACTATACAGAGTTTGTGGTAAATGTTAAAGATAATTTATCAATATCATCATGGGATTTATTGGAGAATATGTGTGAGTTTTTCTATGAGAATAAAGTATTCTATACAAATGCTTTCAAAATCACCGGGCAGAATTCATTTTCAGAATACTTCATTGAGGTCATACATCCTATTCTTCTTGCTTACCTTAACGGTATTTTTAAAAATAATAAAAATAATGATTTTTATGCAACCTTTTTTGCCGATGGTATACGAGTATCAATTTCAAGATGGCTGCTAGAAGGAGCAAGAATCCCTCCGAAGGAATTTGTAGATTTAATAAAATCAGCTATGGCAGGAGCACAGAAAAAAATAGTTAATGATTTAGATTAAATGTTTTCTTTGGTTAATCTATGCTGTAAATATTATATAAGCTCTCTCTATTTTTCAGTAGTATAATGCAATTTTTTATATTTAGAATATATAAGTTCAAATAATGTCAAAAAAACAGACAATTTTACATATTGTCGTATTTTTAGACATTATTTTTTTCTGTCTAATGATATATTTTAAAAAATACTTTATAATTGCCATATGATGATACATAAAATTATATAAATGTTAAATAGATGGAGGTTATATCGATGAATGAGAAAAATATGTTTGAAAGCTTGGAGTCATATGGTTTAAAAAAAGTTCTTGCATATCTGGATGATAATCCGGAAAAAAATATTCCAAAAATAATTGACTGGGTAGAAAAATTCGACAAGGACGGCATTGTAGAAAGACAGCTTAATACAATCAGGAATGTCCTCGAAGATTCCGGCAGCAATTGGTACAAACTAGCTATGAGCTTATGGAGTGATATTGATGATGGTGTTAGAAAAACACTTTTTGAAAATTTCATAATAAATGCAACTATTATCGGAGGCAAGAGGCAAAAAAAGGCAAGAGAAGAAAACGGCTGCAATATCCCCTGGGCAATTTTGATGGATCCTACCTCCTCATGCAATTTGCATTGTACAGGATGCTGGGCTGCAGAATATGGCAATAAGATGAATATGGATTATGAAACGCTGGATGATATAATCCTTCAAGGTAAAAAGTTAGGGACATATATGTACATTTATTCTGGCGGAGAGCCCTTGGTACGCAAGGATGATATAATCAGACTTTGTAAAAAGCATAATGATTGCGCTTTTTTGGCATTTACCAATGCAACCTTAATTGATGAAAAATTTACAGATGAAATGCTAAAGGTTAAAAACTTTATTCCTGCAATCAGTATTGAAGGATTTGAAGAGGAAACAGATTTCAGACGAGGAGAAGGCACTTATCTTGCAGTTACAAAAGCGATGAAGCTATTGAAGGATAAAAAGCTACCATTTGGTGCTTCCTGCTGCTATACAAGTAAAAACACCGATATAATAGGCAGTGAAGAATATATAGACGATTTGGTAGAGAAAGGCGCTAAATTTGCATGGTTTTTTACCTATATGCCTGTCGGAAAGGATGCAGTGCCGGAATTAATGGCTACTGCCGAGCAGCGTAAATATATGTATGATCAAATCAGGGAATTCAGGGGCACAAAGCCGATATTTACAATGGACTTCTGGAATGACGGCGAGTATGTTGAAGGCTGCATAGCAGGAGGTCGATGCTATTTGCATATTAATGCCAACGGTGATATTGAGCCATGCGCCTTTATCCATTATTCGGATTCAAATATACACAAAAATACATTGCTTGAAGCATATAAGAATTCTTTGTTTATGCAGTATCACGACAACCAGCCCTTCAACTGCAATCATTTAAGACCGTGTCCTCTTCTTGACAACCCCGGCAGGTTAACCGATATGGTTGTTAAATCAGATGCAAAATCCACAGATTTGAAGGATCCTGAGGAGGTTGAAAATTTAAGCAAAAAATGTGTAGATGCAGCTGCAAAATGGGCACCGGTAGCAGACGAACTATGGGAAAAGTCAAAAAGTTGCAGTATGTCGTAAGTATTCAAAGAAGCTAAAACTTAGATTTAAAATTACGAAATATATAAAAACACTAAAGGGTTAAAATAAATAAATCTTTTAGTGTTTTATTATGTATATCTTGATAATCCTTTTTTAAATCATTATAATACATGGTAATAGAGTTTGTTTATTTACTGAGAAATTGCCTTAATAGCTTTTAAAAATAAGTTTCAAAGAAGGAATTAAATGAACAATAATTTTAGAATTGATATGCCAAATGAGGTTGAAGCAGCATTAAATATATTGAATAATAAAGGCTTTGAAGCATATATAGTAGGCGGCTGCGTCAGAGACTGTCTGCTGGGAATTGAGCCTAAGGACTGGGATATAGCTACATCTGCCCTGCCCTCTGATATTATTGAATGCTTTAAGGACTTCAAGGTTATAGAAACAGGTATTAAGCACGGCACAGTAGCTGTTATTGTTAATATGCTTTCAATAGAGGTAACAACCTTTAGAACAGACGGCGATTATACAGACAATCGAAGACCCAATTATGTCAATTTCATTGATAATATCGAAATGGATTTAAAAAGAAGAGATTTCACCATAAATGCAATGGCGTATAGTCATAAGAACGGTATAATTGATTTTTTTTCCGGAATCAAGGATCTTAAGCTCAAATTGATAAAATGTGTCGGTAATCCGGATGACAGATTTAATGAAGATGGGCTGAGAATTTTAAGAGCATTGAGATTTGCATCTGTTTTGGAGTTTAGTATTGAAAGTACAACATCACAAAGCATTCATAAAAATAAGGAATTGCTTAAAAACATATCATCTGAAAGGCTATCCTCCGAATTCAATAAGCTTATAATGGGCAAGGGCTTCCTTCCGGTAATGGACCGATATAGAGATGTGATATCGGTATTTATACCGGAAATAAAGAGTATAGTCGGATTCAAGCAGCGAATAAGTGACAAAGAAAGGAATCTTTGGTTAGAAAGTATCGAAACAGTTGACTGTTTACCATGTGATATAATTCTTAGACTTACAGCTCTTCTTTATAATATAGGCAGTGACAGAGAAATTAGCTGTGTCAATACGGTAGAAGCAGCACTCAATGCTCTTAGAAGACTTAGGTATGACAATGCTACCTCAGAAGACGTAAAGTTATTGATATTATATTGTAATAAAGAAATACCGACTGATGAAATTTCAATTAAAAACTGCCTTAATAAAATCGGGTCAGTAAATTTTAAAAGGCTGTTAGAAATAAAAAAGGCAGAGGCAAAGCTTAAAATATCTAATAATAATATATGTATGAAAAAAATTCATCAAGCTTCCTCTATACTAAATAAGATTTTGGATAAGAACATATGCTACAATCTAAAAGGGTTAAGTGTAAACGGAGTAGATTTGATTAATTTGGGAATAAAAGAAGGTAAAAGAGTCGGGGAGCTGCTAAACGAGCTTTTAGCCTTGGTAATTGAAAATGAACTTGAAAATGAAAAAGAGCTTCTTATTAGCTATGTTAAAAAATACAGGCTATAAGCTAAAAAATATCTTGACAAAGTATTATGTTGGTGTTAAACTCCTAAATAATAATACAAAAACAAAACCGTTGAAGCGAAGATTAAACTGATATGTGCACTTACAGAGAGCCGGGAAAGCTGAGAGCCCGACAGAACGCAATACAGCAAATGGATCGTTGAGGGTGAGGTGAAAGGGTATAGCCTGAGTATCTGAAACGTGTGCTTACGTTACAAGGCAGAAAATGTATTGGCATTTTTGTTAAAGTGGATTGATTTTCAGTCAATTAAGGTGGTACCGCAGGAATTTATGACCTGTCCTTTTCAGAGGATGGGTTTTTTGTTTTTGTAAATAATATAATTTGAGGAGAATGATTATGAAAAAAATAATTGCATATTTATTGTCAGGAGCTATGCTCTTAGGTTTGTTAACAGGATGTACAACTAAAGAAAACAATACACAAAAACCGGCAGAGTCAAATACAGGTTCACAAACCACCGAAAAAAGTGAAAAGATAAAAATCGGAATTTTGCAACCGGTAGAACATCCTTCATTAAATGAAATAAGAGAATATATCATTAAAGGCTTGGATGAACTGGGATTGAAGGATAAGGTTGAAATTACCTACAAGGATGCACAGGGAGATGCTTCAAATATTAATACGATAGTATCACAGTTTGTAGGAGATAAAATGGATATAATAGTACCTATAGCTACAGGCACTGCTCAGGCTGCAGCTTCTGCTACAAGAGATATTCCTATAGTTTTTGCAGCTGTCAGCTATCCTGTAGAAGCAGGCTTGGTAAAGGAGCTTGATAAAACAGACGGCAATGTAACAGGTGTTTCCGACGCTGTAGGAGTTAATGAAATATTTGACCTTGCAGGAATTTTAACACCAAATGTCAAGACCTTTGGCTTTGTATATAATTCCGGCGAGGTAAATTCAGTGTCAGCTGTAAACAAGGCAAAGGAATACTGTGATTCTAAGGGTATCAAATATGTAGAGGCGACAATAGCTAGCTCCGGTGATTTGCTGCAAGCATCGCAATCCTTGGTTGGCAAGGCAGATGCAATTTTTACTCCGACAGACAATACAGTAGCATCTGCAATGCCTGTACTTTCATCAGAGGCAATAAAAGCAAAAATCCCGGTATATGTAGGTGCAGATTCGTTGGTTGCAGACGGAGGCTTTGCTACAGTAGGAGTTGACTATAAGGTGCTTGGCAGACAGGTAGCTGCAATGATAAAGAGAATAATAGACGGTCAAAGTATAAAGGATAATCCTGTTGAGACATTAAACGAATATACAAAAATAATCAATGCCAAAACTGCAAAGGAAATTGGTGTTGATATTCCGGAAGAATTGTTAAAGGAATTTAAAATTATAGAATAATATAATAACATAAAAGTATAAAGGGTGAGAAAATTTGAGTTTATTAGCTTTAATCGGTGCAATAGAGCTGGGTTTAGTTTATTCCTTACTGGCATTCGGTTCATTCATATCTTTCAGAATATTAAATATTGCAGACTTAACCGTTGACGGAAGCTTTGTACTGGGTGCGGCGGTATCGGCAATATTAACCTTTAATGGAATGCCATATTCAGGTATTGTCCTGGCTGTACTGGCAGGAGCATTGGCAGGGATTGTAACTGCTCTGCTTCAAACAAAGCTTGGTATTCAGCCTATTCTATCCGGAATTTTGACTATGACAGGCTTATATTCCATAAATCTTATGGTAATGACGGGCAAGGCTAACATTCCTTTGCTTAACAAAGCAAATGTATTTGATTTTGCTGAAAAAATAATCGGCGGTAACTTTTACAAGGTATCAGCCTTAGTTATAATTATTGCTGCAGTATTTATCATATTAAACTGGTTTTTCAGGACACAGCTTGGACTTTCAATCAGAGCAACCGGAGATAATGAGGCAATGTGCAGAGCTTCTTCAATAGATACAGATGGTGTTAAAATCGTGGGATTTGCTTTATCCAATTCTATTGTTGCTTTATCCGGTGCACTGGTTGCCCAGCTGCAGCAATCCACAGATGTGAATATGGGCTCCGGAATGGTTGTAATCAGCTTTGCATCAATAATAATAGGAAGTGTAATCATAAAAAACAAAAACATTACATTAGGACTGTTATCGGTAGTAATCGGCTCTGTAATTTATAGATTAATTATTGCGTTAATATTGACTACAAGCTTTCCTCCTTCATATTTAAAGCTTATATCAGCTTTGGTAGTCGTTACGGCACTTTCTGTACCAAACATTAAAAGAAAAATTGAAATTAAAAGGCTGGAAAGGAGTATTAATCATGCTAAAAATTAACTCAGTAAGCAAGCTGTTCAATAAAAATACTCCTGATGAGCACAAGGGATTAGATAATTTAAATCTTAATGTAACAGACGGTGAATTTGTCACGATAATAGGAGGCAACGGTGCGGGAAAATCAACATTATTCAATGTAGTATCAGGGTCAATGCTATGTGATTCCGGTAATATACAGCTTGACGGAAAAGATATAACATATATGCCTGAACACAAGAGGGCAGCATTCATAGGCAGGATATTTCAAGATCCGATGAAGGGTACTGCACCGAATATGACAGTCGGCGAAAACTTAATAATAGCATATATGAGAAGTACAAAAAAGCATATTATGAAAGTACCGACTAAAAAGGATAAATCTATTATAAGAGAAAAGCTGTCAGAGCTGGGTCTAGGATTAGAGGATAGGATGAATACCAAAATAGGCTTGCTGTCCGGCGGGCAAAGACAGGCAATTACCCTGATTATGGCAACCCTTGTAAAGCCGAAGCTGCTTTTACTTGATGAGCATACGGCAGCATTGGATCCTGTCAGTGCAAAATCTGTAATAGATTTAACAAAAAGCATTGTATCGGATAATAAAATTACAACTCTTATGATTACTCATAATATTTCATCAGCCCTTGCACTGGGCAGCAGAACGGTTATGATGGATTCGGGAAGTATTGCCGTAGATATAACAGGCGATGAAAGAAACAGCATGACAGTTAACGATTTGGTAAAAAAATTCAATAAAGTTAAAAACAAAGAATTTGATGATGATAATGTGCTTCTTTAACACGGACTATAAATATATATTTTTAATATGAATTGTAAGACTGAGTATTTCATAAATCAATACAGATAAAAATGTCCCATTGAAGGGGACATTTTTAATCTGTATATATGAATTTTTCTTCTTGACCGCATTCTGGGCAATTAACTGTTACCTCATAGCTGTACATTGACAGGACTTTGACAGATGTTGCGAGGCTTGAATTTTCTTCCTTGCCCTTATATTTTACCTTTCTTGTATCATCTCCTGCTTTTGAATAATAATAATTGTATCTTTTTCCGCAACCGGCGCATTTTCGTCTTCCTTTTACTGATAACATTTTTCCACTTCCTGTATTATTAATTAAGTAATATAAAATTATTATGCTATATTTTTGTATTGTGAATTATATAAATCTGCGTAAATTCCATCCTTTAATAAAAGCTTTTCATGACTTCCTTTTTCTTCGATGCCGTTATTCGTTATTACAATTATTTCATCGGCATTTTTTATTGTAGATAATCTATGAGCAACTATTAATGTTGTTCTGCCCTTTGCCAGCTCCTCCAGAGATTTTTGAATCAACAGCTCAGTAGCATTGTCAAGTGCTGAGGTTGCTTCATCAAGAATCAGTATAGGAGGATTTTTTAAAAATACTCTTGCAATGGAGATTCTTTGTTTTTGACCACCTGATAATTTTACTCCTCTTTCACCAACATAAGTATTATATCCATCAGGCAAGCCTATTATGAAATCATGTATATTGGCCTTTTTGGCAGCTTCGATTACCTCATCTTCAGTGGATTCATATTTTCCGCAAAGAATATTATCATAAATTGTTCCTGTGAAAAGAAAGACCTCTTGTTGAACAATTCCGATATTTTTACGGAGTGACATTCTGGTAAAATCCTTAATGTTCTTTTCATCTATATAAATACTTCCTTCCTCAACTTCATAAAAACGAGGTATCAGGTGACATAGGGTAGTTTTTCCTCCTCCCGAAGGGCCGACTAAGGCAACCATTTTACCTTTTTCTATGGTGAAGCTTATATTTTTTAATATTTCATTGTTTTGATCATAGGAAAAAGTAACATCCTCGAATTTTATATTACCTTCTACATCTTTGATCTCAACTGCATTTGGTTCATCATGTTCTAATTTAGCATCCATGAGTTCTGTAAATCTTTTAAATCCCGTTACTCCCGATTGATATTGTTCAATGAAGTTTGTAAGCTTTTTAATCGGATTGGTGAACATATTTATATATAACAGGAATGCCGCAAAATCCCCGAAGTCTATTAAACCCTTGAAAAAAAAGATTCCGCCAGCTGATAAAACCACTACATTCAATGTATCGATTATGAAATATGTACCTGAGAAAAATTTAGCCATTACCTTATACGCCTTTTTTCTGGCTTTTTGAAAAGCGTTGTTATTTTCATGGAATTTTTCTATTTCGTTTTTCTTGTTGCTGAAGGCTTTAGATACTCTTATACCCGATATACTGTTTTCTAAATTTGAGTTTACCTCACCTATTGTAATTCTCGTTTCCATAAAAGCTTCAGCCATGTTAATCCTTTGCTTCATTGCAAAGATTACTAAAAACGGCAGAATTGAAAATACAATTAAGGAAAGAGGTAAATTAATTGAGCTTAGCATAATGAAAGAGCCGGTTATCATAATGCACGAAACAAACAAATCCTCAGGTCCATGATGTGCAAGCTCGGAAACCTCCATTAAATCATTTATTATTCTTGACATTATGTTACCGGTTTTATTTTCATCAAAAAAAACAAAGGGCAAATCCTGTAAATGCTCAAATACGTCTCTGCGCATATTTGCCTGCATTGTAACACCCATTATATGTCCGTAATATGTAATAAAATAATTCAACCCATATTTTATTACATAAATAAGAAACAAAATAATCAGCCATGTTATCAGCAATCTCAGATTTTGATTCGGTACATAATCATTGATTATATTTCTGGTAATCATCGGATAAAATAAATCGCATAAAGCAACTGCAAGAGCACATATCATATCCAAAATAAAAATTAATCTAACAGGCTTATAATATTGCACAAATCTTTTAACCATATTTTTCTCCTATCAATATTAAGTATAATGTTATGTTTAATCCTGACACGGATACTTCATTATAGTTTATAATTGTATTTTTTGCAATGATTAGGAAGCAATTTTATTTAGAAAAAAATTGTAAGAGCTATTGACTTAGCCAAAATATTGTGGTAAACATAATAAGGACTTATGCAATTAATGTTTATTTATTACGTAATTATTGAAAGGTACCGTATTTATGGAGATACTGTTGAAGGAAAATGAAAAAATCGAAGATTTACAATGTAACGGTTTAAAAATAATTCAAAACAAGAAATGGTTTTGCTTTGGAATGGATGCTGTTTTGCTTACAAATTTTTGTGATGTAAAAAACAATTCAGCTATAGTGGATTTAGGAACCGGAACCGGTATAATACCGATACTTTTAAGCGGCAAAAGAAATATTTCCAAGGCAATAGGAATAGAAATACAAGCAGAGGTAGCCGAAATGGCAGCCAGAAGCGTAGAGCTGAACAAGCTGCAAAATAAAATAGATATATTAAATATAGATTTAAACGAAGCAATTAATCACCTTCAGCCAAATTCCTTTGATGCAGTTATTTCCAATCCTCCCTACAAGCTTAATAAAAGCGGCTTAGTAAACCCCAACGACCAAAAAGCAATATCCAGACATGAAATCAAATGTACGCTGGAGGATGTAATTAAAGCAGCGGCAGCCTTATTAAAGCAATACGGCAGATTTTATATGGTACATAGACCGGACAGATTGGCAGATATAATATGTCTTTTGCGTAAATACAGACTGGAGCCCAAGCAAATCAGATTTGTACACCCCAAAATTAATGAAAAGCCAAATATGGTATTAATACGAGCATCAAAATACGGCAATCCTGAGTTAAAATTTGACCCGCCTCTATATATTTATACTGAGGATGGAAAATATACTGAGGATGTATATAGAATATATGGAATCAATAATTTGAAAGAATGAAATTGTTCAAAAAAAGAAGCTTATCATTTTATTTAGCTTCTTTTTTTAATTCAATTCTGTTGGCAAATAAAAAACCCGGTATTGAGGATGAGTGAACATACTTATCTTAAAAATGATTAAATCAAATGATATATGTTTTCAACATAGAAAATTTGTGCTGATGCTTTTATTAAATATATATTAATTATATCAGTCAATTTATTTATTATAAATTACAATATTATGCTAAAAATATAATTATAAAAATTTTGTCGTTATATTTACTAGGTTTATCTATTTTTGTATAAATTTGATGTTTTATCATACTGCATTAGGGTATAATATTCTTCAAATACATAAAAGAGGTATTTAATGATGGAGAAAGTACGAGGATATAGAATAAAGTTAATTTACACTAAATTAATACTTATTTTTTTCAGTGCTTTAATAATAAATTTGTTTACATATGAAGGTTTTTGTTCTGAACGAAATAAAAACGTACTGTTCATCAGTTCTTATAACGAGAATTATGAATTTGTTCCTTTTCAGATAGATGGAATTAAGGCTGTTTTAAAAGAAAATAAAATCAATCTTGACGTAGAATTTATGGATTCTAAAAGATTTTCATCAGATGAATACATCAGGATTTTTCAAAATATTATAAAGTATAAGATAAATAACCTTTCGAAATACGATGCAATTATTGTAGGGGATGATAATGCTTTGCAGTTTTCAATCGACTATCAGAATGAATTATTTAAGGGTTTGCCGATTATATTTCTTGGTATAAATGATTTTCATCGAGCTGAACATGCAAATAAATATAATAATATGACAGGAATTTTAGAATCCTCATCCTTGAAGGGTACTATCGAGGCTGCAAAAAATATAAATAAAAATGCTAAAAAGATAGTTGCAGTTCTGGATAACTCTATGACCGGCATTGGTTACAGTGAACAATTTTATTCCTTGGAGAAGGATTTTGATGATTTAATTTTTGATGAACTGAATGTTTCAAATTATACCTTTAATGAATTTGTGAAAATATTGGAAGGTATCGGTGATGATTCAATTTTACTGTACATCAGTATGTATGTGGATATTAACGGCGAAAATATCACGACTGATGATGCCGTTGTAATGCTCCGCGAACATACACGTGTACCTGTTTATTGCATATCAAGTGTTGGCATAGGTGAAGGGCTGTTCGGAGGCAAGATGGCCGATTATTTTGAGGTAGGCAAAATGGCAGCGTCTATGGCTGTGGATATAATAAATGGTACGTCGATAAGTAATATTGCAATGGTTTATGAAAGTCCAAGTAAATACTATTTTGATTATAATATAATAAAAAAATATAATATAGATGAAGAAGTACTCCCGCCAAATGCTACTTATATTAACAAGGAAGAAAATATTTATGTCAAGTATAAAGTAATAATATCTATAACCCTGATGTTTATTGTTTTTTTAATTATTTTATCAACCTTTTCGACTCTGGATTCGATTAGCCGCAGAAAAATAGAAAGAGCATTAAAGGAAAGTCATAAAAAGCTTGAGGAAATAGCAGAAAGCGACTATTTGACAAAGCTGCCCAATAGGCTTAAGTTTATGAATACCTTAAAGGAAGAAATTTCAAAAGGAAAAAGCGGAGCAGTTATACTTATAGATATTGATAATTTTAAAAGTATTAATGATACCTTAGGTCACGGGTATGGAGATAATATTATTATTGAATTAGCAGAAAAATTTTCATATATTAAGGATAGTAATTTTTTTGTTTCAAGATTTGGAGGAGATGAATTTCTCATTCTTATTACTAATGTAAAGAATATTGATGATATTAAATGTTTTTTAGACAGAATAAAGGGAATTTTTGATGAAAATTTAATAATTGACGGAATACAAAATTATATAAAATGTACAATGGGCATTTCTCGCTTTCCGATTGACAGCACCAACGCAGATGAGTTGATTTCATATGCAGACACAGCAATGTACAGTGCCAAGCATCTGGGTAAAAACAACTATATGTACTATAACGATATTATGAAGCAGGATTTAAAGAGCAGGCTTGATATAGAGGCGATATTAAGAGAATCCTTATATAATGACGGCTATAAGCTGCTGTATCAGCCTAATATCAGTGTTGGTACAGGTGAGGTAACAGGCTTTGAAGCATTATTGAGGCTTAAAAATTATGATATTTCTCCAAGTGTGTTTATACCGATTGCAGAGGAAACCGGGTTAATATTGGAGATTGGGAGATGGGTTACACAGGAGGTTATAAAACAAATATCCGAATGGAATAAGAAAGGCTTTAAGCCTAAAACCGTATCCTTAAACTTTTCATCAAAACAATTGAAGGATACAGGATATTTCAATTTTTTGAACAGAATTTTAATTGAGAATAATGTAAACCCGAATTATTTAGAAATAGAATTTACAGAGAGTATATTGCTGGAAAAAACCGAAAGCTTTTTGGAGTTTCTCGATAAGCTGAAGCGTATGGGTGTAAAAATGTCATTAGATGACTTCGGTACCGGTTTTTCCTCTCTTCACTATTTGACATATATGCCTGTAAATAAGGTGAAGCTGGACAAATCCTTATGCAGTAAATTTTTAGAAAGCGATAATATAAGTGTAATAGAAAATATAATATCTATAGCACACAGCCTCAACCTAACGATTACTGCCGAGGGAATTGAGACAATTGAACAATATTACAATCTGAAACTTGTAGACTGCGATTATATTCAGGGATATTTGTTCAGTAAGCCCTTGGAGGTGTCGGAAATAGAAAAAATATATGATAAAAATTTACTTGACAGAATAAATAATCCAAACTCTTAAAAGAATAAAACCGCAGATTATATAATGTAAAATATAAGCTGCGGTTTTTATCATGCAAGCTATAGCTTATCGGTTTTCTTAATTTTAATTTTGTGTAAGGGATAAACTGCAGGACCCTCTAGTATTTTACCGTTTACATCAAACCTTGAGCCGTGACACTGACAATCCCATGTTTTTTCCGCACCATTAAAGGAAACAGCACACTTCATATGAGTACATACAGGATTAATACAAAAATAATCTCCCGATTCATCCTTGTAAACTCCGACCTTTCTGCCGTTGTAATTGACAATTTTCCCCTCACCTCTATTAACATCAAACAATTCATCAGATATGGGTATGATTCTTTTAATAAAGCCGGAAGCAATGACAGCACCTGTAGGCAGAAATTCCTTAGTGGACAATATAGGAGTGATTCTCGACGGGTCAAATATTTCTGAAAAATCATCATCAATATCGAGTATTTTATTTCTTATGATAATTGCCGAGGCAGCAGAGCTTGACATGCCCCACTTGTTAAAGCCTGTAGCAACATAAATATTTTCAACATTGTTAGATATATTTCCTATATAGGGTATTTTATCATAGGTCATACAATCCTGAGTTGACCATTTTGCTTTGATTACATAATCCTTAAAATTTTCCTTCAAAAAGTCTTCCAATTCTTTATAGGAATCCTCTTCATCCTCTTTAACAGCGACTCGGTGGTTTCCGCCGCCTAGTATGAGTATATCTTCTTTATCTGAATATTGATATCTCATTGAATATATTGGATCATTAACATTAATATACATACCGTCAAAAGACTCGGAGGCAGTTTTTACTGCCATAGCATAGGATTTTTCCTGATAAAGTCTTAAAAAAAACAGCCCAAAATCATTGTCAAAGGGGTAATGTGAAGCTACCACAACCTTTTTAGCATAAATATCTCCATGTTCGGTTTTTACTATATGGTCTGTGCTGTGAGGTTCAATACTTAAGGCTCTGACATGCTCATATATTTCAATTGAACTATTTTTTAGCAATATATTTAGAAGGCTGTATAAGTACTTTAAAGGATTAAACTGCCCTTGATTTTTAATTCCTATTGCGCCGAAGGTTTTTATCGGAAGCTTTGTATTCTCTGTGTAAAATCCGTCAATCTCCAGTTTTTTGTAAGCTTCATATTCTTTTTTAATTGATTCCTTTTCATCCTCTCTAGCTGCATAAACATATGCTGTTTGCTTTGTAAAGTCACAGTCGATATTATTTGTATTTATTATATCCTTAATCAGCCGGATACCCTCTTCGTTTGCTTTTAAATATTGCTTTGCCTTGTCAAGACCGAAGCTGTCTATCAAATAATCATATATTATATCATGCTGGACAGTAATTTTTGCCGTAGTAAAGCCCGTTGTTCCGTAACCGATAGTGCTGCCCTCTATTATACCGATTTTATATCCTGTATCCTTCAGCAAATATGCAGCAGTAAGACCGGTTAAGCCTCCTCCGATAATCAATATATCATATCTTTTGTCCTTTATATTTTCCCCGTCATTTTTAGGCGAATTTTTAATAGCTGCGGCAGTTTCATGCCAGTATGAATTTCTTGGATAATGCATTTTACACCTCTTTTTAATTTTTATTAATATTGTTTCAGAAAAGCAAAACAATATACAAATTTTAATAGAAGCGGTATAAAAGCATAAACAGAACAACCATGAAAAAAAGACGGTACAAAAATCATGTTTTTAAATATAATAGATTAAATATATTTTGATTGTTTATTACATACATCCTTTTATTCGGCAGTATGAAGAAAAATAAACAGGAAATAAACAAACTTAAACAAAAATCAATCAAAAAAATTTTTTATTACTTGACATTATTAAAATTATAATATATTCTATTGTAAGTTAATTTAATAATTGCAGACTGTGACTGGAACAGTAGCTGAATCGAGTATTCAAGAGAAATAATCATAATGGTGCGAGATTATAATATCGAGGTTCGGTGAATATCATCCATGAGTTTAATTTCTGAAATAGCAGTAGGAAATTACGTAATATTGCGTTAATATATTGAGATACATATTTGTTGTCAGTAATAAATATGTAATTTGGGTGGTACCGCGGAATTTTCGTCCCATGTCTTTTGACATGGGATTTTTGTATTTTATAATCAGAATTTTCTGAATATTTTTTCCGGAATTCCAAAGGATTAGCTGCCTAAAGTCAGTTTGGGATAAGACATTGATTATTTATTTCGGAACCAATAACATTATATATAAATTTAAAACAGGAGGAGTAAAGGATGAAATTATTTAAAGATATTTCTAAAGAAGCTTATAAGGATAATGAACATCTGATATCAGAGTATTGGAAAAAAATAGACTTATTGCATCAAAGCGTTGAAACGAGAAAAGAAAAAGAGCCCTTTATATTTTATGAGGGACCGCCTACAGCCAACGGCAAGCCGGGTATACATCATGTAATTGCACGAACACTGAAGGATTCTGTCTGCAGATATAAAACCATGGAGGGCTATCAGGTTAAAAGAAAGGCAGGCTGGGATACACACGGACTGCCTGTAGAAATTGAGGTAGAAAAACAGCTTGGGTTAAAGGATAAACAAGACATTGAAAACTATGGTATAGCAGAATTCAACCAAAAATGCCGTGAATCCGTATTTACCTATGAAAGTCAATGGCGTCAAATGACAGAGCGTATGGCATATTTGATAGATTTGGATAATCCATATATAACCCTTGATAATAACTATATCGAATCAGTTTGGTGGATATTGGATAAATTCCACAAGGATGGATTAATTTACGAAGGACATAAAATACTGCCCTATTGTCCGAGATGCGGAACAGGCTTGGCATCCCATGAGGTAGCGCAGGGCTACGAGGAAATAAAAACAGTAACAGCATATGTAAAATTCAAGAAAAAAAATGCAGACGAATATTTTCTGGCATGGACAACAACTCCATGGACACTGATATCAAATGTTGCCTTGACAGTACATCCTGATGTTGATTATTTAAAAATAAAAACAAAGGGTACAGAAGAGGAAAAGGGAGAGGTATATTATATATCAAAGCCATTGGTAGGTAAGGTTATAAGCGGAGAATATGAAGTGCTTGAAGAGCTTAAGGGCAAGGATATGGAGTTCATGGAATATGAGCAGCTTATGCCCTTTGTGCAGGCGGATAAAAAAGCATTCTTTATAACCTGTGCAGATTACGTAACAACCGAAGACGGTACAGGAATAGTTCATACCGCTCCTGCCTTCGGAGAGGATGATTATAACACAGGAGTCAGATATAAGCTGCCTGTTGTTAATCCTGTGGATGATACCGGACGATTCAGAGGTACGCCTTGGTCCGAAATGTTTGTAATGGATGCGGATCCTGCAATAATAAAATGGCTGAAGGAAGAAGGCAAGCTTTATAAAAAGGAAACAATACTTCACAATTATCCTCATTGCTGGAGATGTAAAACGCCGCTTTTATACTATGCAAGACCAAGCTGGTATATCCAGATGACAAAATTAAAGGATATATTGATAAAAAACAATAATGAGGTAGAGTGGTATCCGGATTTTGTAGGAGAAAAAAGATTCGGAAATTGGCTTGAAAATCTGAATGACTGGGCAATATCCAGAAGTCGTTATTGGGGAACACCTCTTCCAATATGGAGATGCGACTGCGGTCATATTGAAAGCATAGGTTCCAGAAAGGAATTATCAGAAAAATCCGTCGAGAAAATAGATGAAAAAACAATTGAATTACACAGACCATATGTAGATGATATTCATATTCTGTGCCCTCAATGCGGAAAGCATATGACGAGAGTAAAGGATGTAATAGACTGCTGGTTTGATTCAGGCTCGATGCCTTATGCACAGCATCATTATCCATTTGAAAACAAGGATAATTTTGATGATTTATTCCCTGCTGATTATATATGTG
>DAIUCB010000029.1:0-16509 GCA_036846385.1 Bacillota bacterium
TTTTTATCGAGGAGAAAAACTTACAAAACCTCGTAAAGAAATAGGCATGGTTTTCCAAAATTATTCCTTGATGCCATGGCTGAATGTAGAAGATAATATTTCTATGGGGCTTAATTTCAAACGAGTTTCTAAAGCAGAAAAGAAAAGAACTGTAGATGAATTTTTGAAAATAATTGGTCTGGAAAATTTCCGCAGGTCATATCCGCATGAGCTTTCCGGCGGAATGCAGCAAAGAGTAGCTATTGCACGTGCTCTTGCCAACAGTCCGGATGTAGTTCTTATGGATGAGCCCTTTGGTGCTCTTGATGCATATACACGGATACTTTTACAAAAGGAATTGCTTCGTATATGGGAATATGACAAAAAAACTATTATCTTTGTAACCCATAGCGTTGATGAAGCAATATATCTTGCAGACAGAATAATACTTATGAGCAGAAGAAAGGGCTCTATAGACAGAGAAATTTCCGTCGACATACCTAGAATCAGGGATCGCTCTGACGGACGTTACGGAAAGCTCACACAAGAATTATTAGAAGAATTAGAGCAAGTAAACAATATATAACAGATATTTAATTAAAATATGGTTTTCACGGACCTATCTTTTTCCGTATCATCACCTATTTGTATCATGCATAAATTTCTTCAGAAAGAAGTTTAAAAATTTTTAATATTGCCTATTGACTCTTACAGAGTGTCATACTTTATAATGTAATTGAGCTCAAAACACATATATGTGAGGTATTAAGATGATTAAAATAGGAGATTTTTCTAAGTTATCAAGAATAAGTATCAGAATGCTTCGGTATTATGATGAAAAAAGATTGCTTATACCTGCAAATATCGATATTTTTACAGGATATCGGTATTATAACGCAGAACAATTGACATTAGCTAACAAGATTACTGCCTTAAAGGATATGGGGTTTAGCCTTGATACTATATCCGAAATACTTATAGATGACAGTAATCCCGAAATTATAAAAAAATATATGCTGCAGAAACAAATTGAGCTGCGCAACCAGGTTGAGGAATGCAATCGTCGCTTACTGTTACTTGAAACATCAATTAAAAGATTAGGAAAGGGTGAAAATTCAATGAATTATAGTGTAACATTAAAAGAATTTCCAAGCAGAAGGGTTATGAGTCTAAGAGAAATCATACCCTCATATGAAGATGAGGGTATGCTATGGCATAAAATGATGGAACAAACAGCACCGCAAAATGTTCAGATACCTGCATCTTGTCAGAGCCTTGCTATTTTCCATGACACAGTATACAAAGAACAGGATGTAGATGTTGAAATACAGATAAATGTTGTCGGAGATTACAAAAATACAAAAGACGTTGTATTTAAAACAGCTGACCCAATCAAATTTGCCTCAGCTACCTTTAAAGGCGGATACGAAAAGGTAGGAGCAGTATATGAAGCTATCGCTAATTGGGTATCCGACAATCATTATGAATTTTTCGGATCTATGTTTAACATTTATCATGTAGGACCTGCAACAGAGCAGAATCCCGATAATTGGGTTACTGAAGTATGTTGCCCCGTAAAATAAATATCATAAAATAAAACCCCGCCTGCAAAAACAGGCGGGGTTTTATTAAGTTAAAAAACTCTAATTCTGTAAGCAAATATATATGTATACCGAAGCTAATTAAATTTTTTAATTAAATATTAATTACAAACCAATTAATATAGGTTATAATCAAAATTATAGCAATAAAATTCTATTTTAACGGGGAAGCTAAATAAAATATCCGGTTATGTTAAAGGCTGTTAAATATGCAGGCGCAGGAATGGGAGACAGTTGATTTCTAAAATCGGATATGATATAATTTTCAAAATGATAAGAAAATTTTAATGCAAAATGCAATCGGTAATTTATTGAAATTTCATTGTTTGTTAAAATTAAGAGAATTTTATTTAAAGATAATCGCTTGGAGGATTAAATGAATAACCGGGGAAATATAAATTTAGGTGATGAAATTCGCAATGTTGTTCAGGATGCCCTGAGCAATAGGAACTTCAGCAGGCTGAACCATGATATCAGACATATTGTCAATGGAGCACTCGATGAGGTTAAAAGGTCAATGGATTGGAATAAAGCGGATAATCAGGAATGGAATCACCGAGCATGGAAGGTAAATGAATATCCGAATTCTAACAGTGAGGACACACAAGGGTGGAGCTGTAATAATAATCGACATGAAGAATATAACGGAAATTCATATAATTCATATGCACAGAAGGAAGAGAATTTAAACCAAAAGAAATATCGAAATAATAATATGAACAATTATAATAATACTTATAGAAATGGATATCGACAAAGTAAACCATCCTCAAAGCCCGGCAATTTCACTGTTCCTGTCGGAAAAATTTCAGGAACACTGCTGACTGTATTCGGCTCAATCGGAAGTATTTTATTCGGGATAGCATCAATTGTACTGGCATTGATAGGATATTCGTTAGGAATCGGTATTTTGTACCGCATCATTACCTTTATCTTGTTGCCCGGCTTTATAACAGGAATGGTTCTGTTGTTAAACGGAAGCAGAATACGAAAAAGATTAAAGAGGTATCAAAGATATACAGCACAGCTGCATTGCCGCAATTACTGTATGATCAAGGAGCTTTCTTCTGTCACCGGCAGAAGCAATAAATATATAGCTAAGGATTTACAGAAAATGATAGATGTCGGGATGTTTCCGGAAGGACATATCGATGATAAAAAATCATGCTTTATGTTAAATAATGAAAGCTATGAACAATATCTTAAATTACTCGAAAATATGAGAATGAAAGAAATGGAGGAACAAGCAAGAAATAAAGAAGAGACTTCAAATCAGAAACAGAAGCCCGAAGACAAATACAGCGGTACAGATAAGCTGAATCCTGAAATCAGAAAAGCAATCAATGAAGGAAGGCAATATGTACAGAAAATCAGAAATGCAAATATTGAAATACCGGGAGAAGAAATTTCCCGTAAGCTGGACCGACTTGAAGAAATAACAGGGAAGATTTATGATTACATAGAAACTCACCCTGAAAAGTTTCCCGAAATTAAGAAATTTACAGAATACTTTTTACCAACAACATTAAAATTAGTTGATGCATACAGAGAATTTGACTATCAGCCTGACATTGGCGAGAATATTTCAAATGCTAAAAAAGAAATAGAGGAAACAATGGATACAATTAATCATGCATTTGAGAACCTATTTGATGGTCTTTTTGAGGATGCGGCAATGGACATATCAACAGATATATCTGTATTGGAGACAATGCTGGCACAGGAAGGCTTGGCAAAAAAGAACGGAAAAATTTAAAATTAACCATGGAGGACTTAAACTATGAATAATGAAGTACCTACATTAACATTTGAACCTTTCGACGAAAAGGTATCTGCACAGGATGAATTATACAATGAAATAGCAAAAAAAGAAAACACTCAGACAGAAAAGCCGGTATTTGATGAAAATATACTTACACCTGAAGAGAAAAAAATGGTTGATGCTTTTGTAAACCAAATTGATTTAAAAAAATCCAATCAGATTCTGCAATACGGTGTTGGAGCTCAAAAGAAAATAGCGGATTTTTCTGAGTCTGCCCTAAACAATGTGAAAACTAAAGATTTGGGCGATATAGGAGAAATGCTTTCAGGAGTTGTAACAGAATTAAAAAGCTTTGATATAGATGAAGAAGAAAAGGGGTTTCTTGGATTTTTCAAAAAATCGTCAAACAAGCTTACAGCAATGAAGGCTAAATATGACAAGGCAGAAGTAAACATAAATAAGATCTGTGAGTCCTTGGAAAAGAATCAGATACAGCTTTTGAAAGATATTGCTATGCTTGATAAAATGTATGATTTAAATAAAACATATTATAAAGAGCTTTCAATGTATATACTTGCAGGTAAAAAGAAGCTGGAGAAAGTAAAGCAGGAAGAATTGCCTGTGCTTATGGAAAAATCATCAGCCGGCGGATTACCTGAGGATGCACAGGCGGTTAATGATTTGATTGCCATTTGTAACCGCTTTGAAAAAAAGCTCCATGATTTGGAACTAACCAGAATGATATCTGTTCAAATGGCGCCTCAAATACGTTTAATTCAGGGAAATGATACTATAATGGCAGAGAAAATTCAGTCCACTATTGTAAATACAATTCCACTGTGGAAAAGTCAGATGGTTTTAGCACTGGGAGTTACGCACTCGGGTCAAGCAGCAAAGGCTCAGAGAGAAGTAACTGATATGACTAATGAATTACTGAGAAAAAATGCAGAAAAACTCAAAATGGCAACAATAGATACAGCCAAGGAATCTGAACGGGGAATTGTTGATATTGAGACGCTGCGTATTACTAATGAGTCATTGATTTCAACTCTTGATGAAGTGATGCGAATACAGACAGAAGGACATCAGAAGAGAAAAGAAGCAGAAATAGAGCTGAACAGAATTGAAAAAGAATTGAAAAATAAGCTTTTAGAAATCAGAGGGTAATAATGAAAATAAAAGCCTACATACTAAACGCTTTTACAAAATCAGGCAGCGGAGGAAATGCAGCAGGAGTAGTTCTTGCTGCAGATAATCTCAGAGAAGACGAGATGAAAAAAATAGCAGCCTTTCTGGGATACAGCGAAACTGCATTTGTTATGAAGTCTGCCTGTGCCGATTTTAAGGTAAGGTTTTTCACCGTCAATGACGAGGTTGATCTATGCGGACATGCGACAGTAGGCGCTTATTCTGTTTTGGCAAGCTTAGGACATATAAATCCGGGCAGCTACTTACAGGAAACTAATGCAGGTATTCTTAAAATTCAAATTAATAATGATTTTTCAATAATGATGAGTCAACAGCTGCCTGCCTTTGATTCAATGATTGATAAGAAAGAAGTCGCATCTTCACTTAATATTCACACACGGGAAATCGATGAATATCTTCCGGTTCAAATTGTATCCACAGGGCTGAGAGATATTTTAATACCTGTCAAAAACAAAAATATACTCTACTCCATCCAACCTAATTTTGAGGAAATTTCAACGATAAGCAAAAAATATAATGCAATCGGCTACCATGTTTTTGCATTGGAATCCCATAACAATATAAGTGCTCAATGCAGAAACTTTGCTCCTTTATTCGGGATACCTGAGGAATCGGCAACCGGCACGTCAAACGGCGCACTCGGCTGTTATCTGTTTAAATATGGCAAGGTTGACAGCAATCTGGCGAAAAGCTTGATTTTTGAGCAAGGCTATACCATGAAAAAACAATCGGAAATAGCAGTTTCACTATCGGTAAAGGATAAAGAAATTATTGATGTCATGGTCGGAGGAAAGACATCAAGTATATCCGAAACAGAAATAGAAATATAAAAACAAGTTTTAACAATATGAATTATATACTATCCTGCCTGATACCAGAATCCTACAAAATTTATTTATTAACAAAGTATTACATCTGAAAATCAAGATATAATTCCGGAAGAAAATAGCATGAGTGAATTTTAACTGAAACTTTTTACTCTTTAACTACAGTGATTAGGTCTGATTTTCAAAAAAATGATATTCTTAAAGAGCCATGTTTTGCATTATTCCCATTAAAAACATGGTTTTTTTCATATGTTCAGCATATAGCCTTCAATACATTTCCCAACACAATATTACCTTCTTGTTTCAGATTTATAAACATCAATATACTAAAAATGAGCGTCAGAATTACTTTCGTGATTATTATTTAAAATATAATTATATTGCTTTATTTTAGTGTAATAAAAATAATTTTAATCTGCAAACATTTTTTTATTGACTTTTTACTAATCAGTTGTTATAATTGCATTAATCATAAATGATGAATGCAATACTCATGAGTTGTGTGCGTTGCAATCTTAAAAAACAGGAGGAAATAAAGTGAAAAAATTATCAGTAAAAATCTTATCAGCGGTTTTAGCCGCAACAATGATTTTAGCAACAGGATGCAATAAGTCTAATGCAAACGAATCTCCAAGTAATAATAACGAACAAAGTCAGAATACTTCAAAAGAAGTACGCACAATTCAGGTAGGGCATGTTAACCCGAGTAAGGAAAATGATCAGTTTCAGAAGTATGCAGTATTGTTTAAGAAAAACATTGAAGAAATTTCAGACGGAAAATTTGTAATTGAAATTATGGGTGACGCTCAATTAGGCGGAGACCGTGATATGCTTGAAGGGCTTCAAATGGGTACATTGGATATGGGTCTTATAAGTAATTTTACAGTTGGTCTTTTTAGTCCTATATATCAGGTATTTAATCTCCCGTACATTTTTGAAAGTGCTGATAAGGCAGCAGCAACCTTTGACAATAAAGAAATAATGAATCCACTGGTTGAAGAGCTTTATAAATCATGTAACATTCAGCTTCTTTCTATGGCAGAGGGCGGATTCCGTTATATGTTAAATAATAAAAGACCTATCAAAACTGTAGCTGATCTTAAGGATTTAAAGATGAGACTTCCCGAAGCACCAACATATGTTGATTCTTTTAAAGCATGGGGCAGTAATCCAACGACAATGGCATATACAGAGACATTTGCAGCTGTACAGCAAGGAACAGTTGATGGGCTCGAAATTCCATTAGGCTCTATACTGTCATCAGGTTATCAAGAAATAAATAAATATTTATCATTAACAGAGCATTTTTCTTCTCCGATTGCTGTAATGCTTTCGAAAAATATTTGGGACAGCCTTTCAGATGAAGAAAAAGCTTGGTTCAACGAAGCTGCGGCAAAAACAACAGTAGAGCATCGTGTATTTATGAAAGATATTCAAGCTAAGTACCTTGAAGAAATCAAGAAATCCGGAATTCAGGTCAATGAGGTTGAAGATAAGTCAGAGTTTCGTAAAGCTGCACAGCCTGTTTACGATAAGTATATAGCAGAATTCGGTTCTGAAATTATTGATCTAATAAGCAAGTAAAGAATTGAAATTGATTGCGGGAGTGAAAAATGGTTAATAATATAAATCTAATAAATAAAAAGGTGCTCAAAGTCTGCCAATTTGTAGCAGTTGCACTTACCCTTATAATTATTATTTCTACATCAGTACAAGTGTTTACCCGCTATGTTTTGGGCGCTGCTTTGATAGGTACTGAGGAGGTTGCCAGATACAGCTTTATTTGGGCTAACATGCTGGGTGCGACCATTTGTGTCAGCCGATTTTCTCATGCTACAGTATCGTTTCTCCCGGATATTTTAAAAGGAAAGTCAAAAACATTTCATGGCTGCTTTGTACAGGTTATGATAATGATATTGGCATTTATAATGATAACTCAGGGATACAACATGATGCTGGTTACATTAAAGCAACTAAGCCCCACCTTAAAAATTCCAATGTGGGCGGTATATTTAGCAATTCCTGTAGGCGGAGCAACAATGTTTCTCGCTTCACTATGTAACATATTAAATATTGTTTTTAAAAAGAATGACGGAGGTGAGCAATAATGGGTGCTGTAATACTATTTGGTTCATTATTGACTCTGATTATACTCGGAGTTCCTATCGCGTTTTCTATCGGATTATCCGGCTCATTCTTTTTAATAGTAACTCAGATGCGACCACTGATTTTGGTAGCTCAAAGACTGACTGTCGGAATGGACAGCTTTGCTCTTCTGGCTATTCCTTTGTTCACATTGGCAGGATACCTTATGGAGCAGGGCGGATTATCAAAAAGGCTTGTTGATTGGGCACAAAGTATTTTTGGTTGGTTTCCCGGAAGCATGGGTACAATAACAATTGTCTGCTGTACGGTTTTTGCCGCATTGACAGGCTCAGGACCGGCAACAGTTGCCGCAATAGGCTCAATAATGATTCCCGCAATGGTCAGCAGCGGCTATAAAAAGGAAAATGCGGCAGGATTGCTGGCTGCAGGCGGAGCACTGGGACCTATTATCCCTCCCAGTATCTCCATGATTGTTTATGGAACTACAATGGGCGTGTCTGTACCTGATATGTTTCTTGCAGGAATTATTCCCGGATTGATGCTGGCACTTGCTTACATTGTGACTAATACAATTTATGCCGTTAAAAATAAGATTAAGAAAAATGAACAGAAATATTCATTGAAAGAATGCCTTTTATTTACTTGGAGAGCTTTAGGGGTTTTGATGTTGCCTGTAATTGTATTAGGCGGAATATACGGAGGTATATTTACACCGACAGAGGCAGCATCAGTATGCGTGGTGTACAGTGTTGTTTTGGGTGTTATATATAGGGAGCTGAATTGGAAAAAAATTATCGTTGCATTGCAAAAAACAGTTGAAACATCAGCAATGGTTGTTTTTATAGTCGGTATATCAGGTCTTTTGGGCTGGGTTTTAGCTTCGGCAAAAATACCTACAATGATAGCGAATGCTGTGATTCCATTGTTCTCAAATAAATATATTTATATGATAATACTGATGGTTTTGTTGTTCGTTGTAGGATGCTTAATGGAGATTCTGGCAAGTATAGTTGTATTGGCACCTATTCTTATTCCTATAGGAGTACAGATGGGATGGGACCCGTTACATCTCGGAATTGTATTCTGCATAAACCTTATAGTAGGATATATTACACCTCCTTTCGGTGTAAATTTGTTCACTGCTTCGTCAACAGCCGGGGTTCCGTTTGCTGATGTACTAAAAGGTGTAGTTCCATATTTGATTGCATCAATAGGAATAGTATTGCTATTAGCTTTTATACCTGATATAATTTTATTCTTACCACGTTTAGTTGCTTCATTGTAGGCGGTCTAAACTAAATATTATAAAATGGGGAGATGGTATTGTGAAAAATGACAATTTGTTAATCATACTTAAGCTTTTAAGAAAAATAGATGAACCTGTAGGAGCATTGTACTTGAGCGAAAGATCAGGAATACCACCTGCCACAGTAGGACGAATTTTGTCTACCCTCGAAAACCAAAAAATTATTATAAAAGACAGAAACAAAGGACGTATTCTTACGGATTATGGCAAGTCCTATGTTGATGAGCTGCTTATTAAGAAAGAAAATATAGAGGTAGTGGATCATTTTGTTAATATAGTTCAGGAAGGAACTAAAGAGCGTTTGCTGGAAATATTGCAGTTGAGAGTTTTAATCGAATCAGAAGGTGCAAAAATGGCTGCTGAAAACTGTAAAAAAGAAAATGCAGAGTTTCTTGAGAATATTTTAATGGATTATGCTTATGAATTACGCCATAATAAATTGGGCGGAAATAGTGACTTAGCATTACATACATATATTGCAAAACTATCCGGTAATGATACTTTATATGAAATTATTAAACTGTTACTTCAGAAAAATGATGCATTTATTCAATTTTCAGCTGCAAATATGCTGGCTTCACAAAAGATTATTCAGCATAAGGAATTAGTGGAAGCAATTGTTTCTAAGAATGGTGAAGCAGCTAAGGAAAAAATGAAGAAGCATTTATCGGAAGTAATAAATGATGTTGAAAAATTCTATTGACAGATAATTATTATCGCAAAATAAATTGTAAGAGAAGGTGTTATGGTGCTTATTTTAAATGAAAATGACATGCGTTCAGCAGCCAATCTTTCAGAGATTATGGATGCTATAGAAAAATCACATATATTATTCAGAGAAAATCAATGTTATTTACCGGACAGATATTCGGTAAACCACAACAATAAAACTATGCTTTATATGCCATGCTATGCTAACGGAGCAATCGGTACTAAAATGCTGGCAGAATTTCCGGACAACCCCAAAAAAGGGTTGCCATATTTAAGCGGATTAATGATATTAAATAATGGCGAAACAGGTGCAACAGAAGCAGTTATGAACGGAGAGGTTTTAACTGCTTTAAGGACAGGTGCTGCCGGCGGTGTGGCTATGAGGCATTTTGCTCATGAAGACAGCCATTCGGCAGGCTTGGTAGGCTGTGGAGTGCAAGGGCTTCATCAGCTTATGTATGCTTGTGAGGTTAGAGATATAAAATCCGTTTATCTGTTTGATGCTTACGTTAAGAATTTACAACCTTTTATCGAAAAGTTAAAAATTGCTATACTCCCGAAAACAGTAGAGATATTTGTGTGTGAGGATACGACAGAGCTTTTAAAGCAAAGTGATATTGTAATAACGGCAACTCAGGCAAGAGCTCCTATATTTCCTGATGATGCGAAGCTTTTGGAGGGTAAATGCTTTGTTGCTATAGGCTCATGGCAGCCTGAAATGAGAGAAATTCCTGATGCTATTTGGAGTGTTGTTGATAATGTTTATACAGAACTGCCTTTCGCTTGTGAAGAAAGCGGCGATTTAAGCCAGCCGATAGAAAATGGCTTACTGACAGCTGACAGAGTTAAATTTATGGGTGATTACTTGAAGGACAAAAATAAAGGGATTACCCCAAAGCTAGGAAATACAAGATTTTATAAATCTGTCGGCATGGGAATCTTTGATTTAATGGCAGCACAAGTTATATTTAATAATTCTAAAAAGAAAAATATAGGTAAAGAGATTGATTGGTAAATTATTCGAGTATTTTGGATAATTCATAAACAATATAATCAATTATGATGAAAAACGCCGGCTGATGTAAAATTTTACATTACTCCGGCGTTTTTTTAACGTGAGATATATTGGTGATACTGTTATAATAAAAATATTATATACTAAAATTATATTGCCGAATTGTATTTTTTTGTTATACTATTAATATATAAATTCGGTAGTCAGAAATTTATAGCCAAGGAGGGTTATTTTATGCAGACACCATTTATAGAAATTGATTTATCAAAGATAGAGCATAATGCCGGAACTATTACAAAGCTGTGTAACAAACATGGCATAACAGTAGCCGGAGTAACCAAGGGCACATTGGGAATGCCGGAAGTAGCTCAAGCTATGCTAAACGGCGGAGTTAAGTGGATTGGAGAATCACGTCTGGATAATATGGAGAGATTAAGGAAAAATAACATTCATTCACCTCTATTGCTTATGCGCTCACCTCATATGTCTGAGATAGACAGAACTATATCCTTGGCTGATTACAGCTTGAATACAGAAATAAATATTATACAAGCACTATCCGAATCAAGCTTGATGCAAAATAAAATCCACAAGATAATACTGATGGTTGATATGGGTGATCTTCGTGAAGGAGTTATGCCGGAAGAGCTGCTGCCTTATGCAAAGGAAATAGTAAAAATGAAGGGTGTACAGCTTGCGGGAATTGGTATGAATTTGACAGACTTGAACGGTACAATACCAAACTATGAGAATAATCTACGTTTGGTTGAGTTGGCAGAAGAGGTGGAAAATAAATGTGGCATAAAGCTGGAGTATCTGTCAGCCGGAAATTCCAGTTCAATGAAGCTTCTTGCATCAGGAAAAATACCCGAAAGAATAAATCACTTTAGGCTTGGTGAAAGTATTTTATTGGGACGTGAGACTATATGGAGAGAAGCATTGCCTGATACCTTTCAAGATGCTTTTGTTCTCAGTGCAGAAATAATAGAAAAAAAGCTGAAGCCATCTGTTCCGATTGGAGAGATAGGACAGGATGCATTTGGAAATATACCGATTATCGAAGATAAAGGTATGATGGACAGAGGTATTCTTAATATAGGAAGACAAGACGTTAAAATAGATGGATTAATTCCCAGAGAAGAAGGTTTATATATTATGGGCGCTACAAGCGATCACTTGATTATTGATATGACTGAGGTACCTGAATATAAGGTTGGAGATATAATTTCCTTTGATTTGAGCTATTCGGCAATGTTGGCAGCAATGACCTCGCCTTTTGTAAAAAAGCTGCTGATAAGGAATCCTTCTTCGGATAATAAATGACCGATTAATATTGATGGAATATATTTTCTTATTGTAGGTTGATAAAATAAAATTTAGCATCATAATATGTAATTTAATAGATAGCAGGGCTATTAACAAATATAATATATAATTTTTCCTTGCAAATAAAATATATTGGGAGATAAAAGATGAATTATACCGTTAAACCTATCAGTCTTGAGTTGGCTGAAACCTTTGTGAGATATTTAGGAGAGCTTGATTTCAATCATTCACCTCATTGGTCAACTTGTTTTTGTATGTATTATTATACAAATTGTCCCTCTGAGGAATGGATAAGCAGAACAGGAGAAGAAAATCAGGCTGCAGCGATAAATAAAATAAAAAATGGTACTATGAAAGGATATTTGGCCTTTGACGGAGATAAATGCATAGGCTGGTGTAATGCTAATGATGTAAGTGAATTTTTAAGGATAAATAACGACCTTAAGCATATTGTCAATGATAAAAAGGTTGGCTGTGTAATTTGCTTTGTAATACATCCTGAATATAGGGGGCAAGGGGTTGCAAGACTCCTGCTGAAAAGAGCTGTGGATGATTTTAAAAAAGACAGCTTTGATGCAGTTATATCTGTTCCCTTTGATAACGCTGATTCACCTCAAAAACAGTACAGAGGCACTAAAAATATGTATCTGGAGCTTGGCTTTGAGGAAGTTGAAAAGGACGGAGCTACAAGTGTTATGTGGCTTAACCTATAGCTTGAACAGATTCTTACAGCACTACAAGCAATTGAGCATACATATGTCGAAAAATTAACAAATAAATAGTATAAATATTATGATAAGTGCTTTATAATAATGTGCAGATTATTTTACAATTATAAAGTACTTTTTATATTTAAAATGATAGTAAAACGAAAAAAGAAAGGATTATTATGATGGGATATATAAATCAAATTTTAAAAGACAATAAGGATTTTGTAGAAAAAAAGAAATACGAAAATTATACAACTACAAAGTTTCCAACAAAAAAGGTTGCAATCCTGTCATGTATGGATACAAGGCTTACAGAGCTTTTACCTGCTGCATTAAACTTCAAAAATGGTGATGTGAAGATAATAAAAAATGCAGGTGCAGTGATAACACATCCCTTTGGAAGTGTTATGCGAAGTCTTATGGTTGCAATATATGAGCTTGACGTTAATGAAATACTTGTAATAGGGCACTACGATTGTGGTATGCAGGATCTTGAATCATCAAAAATTATTGAAAAGATGCTGTCAAGAAATATTAAAATGGAAACTATTGATATGATTCGCAGCTGCGGAGTTGATATAGACCTCTGGCTCAAAGGCTTTGATGATGTAAAAACATCTGTTAAATCCACAGTCAGCATGATTAAAGGACATCCCCTCATACCGAAGGATGTAGATGTTTATGGTCTGATAATTAATCCTGAAACAGGTGAGTTAACCTTGGCAGATTAATTTAGAAAAAGAAAAGGTGTATCCATATAAAATTAAAATGGATACACCTTTTTTCTAACTGTTTTTTATCTCTGCAATCTTTTGTTTCAAATCTTCAATAGTTTTTTGTGCTGCCAGAATTTTGCTGCAAAGCTCTGCCACAGGGCTGTCAGGATTTTCTTTATCCTGTTCAAAAATAATTTTTCCCATCTCAAGAAAGTATTGATTAATTTGCTTTTCTTCAGAGGAAATTGCAGAGTTAAGTTTTGTTGTTTCTGCGAAATCCTTTGCTTTTTCTGCTGCCGAACCTGCAGCATCTCCTACCTTTTTACCCAGTTTTTCTAAAAAAGCCATAACGTCACTCCTTCCCTATATCTGAAAAATTTGTGAATATGTATTATTTGTTAATAGTTATTTTAATTATAAATTGCTATTATGATATTGTCAATAAATACTGATAAATCTCAAGTAAGTAAGATGAATGGAATGCAAGTAGGACTGCGATATTTGTGGAGGGATTAACAAAGTATAAAATACGATACATATGATTGATGTACTATCATATATAAATTAAAGCAGCAAGTTAAGATATAACGTATTAATTTGCAATTTATCAATTAAAATTTATTGTAAATAAAGTAAAAACATTGTAGAATAATTATGACATTTTGTAATATTATTCTAATACTTATCTTAATTTTTTTGCAGTCATTAAGTTATATTTGGAGGAATCATAAATGAATAACAGTGAGTTAGCAATTTATATTAACCAAGCAATAAGCAATATTCTGTCAGAGGTACTTGCACATACATTTAACAATCCGAAGGAAACCGCATTTTTAATAAGCTACCATACTCACAGTAAAAAACTTACCAAATTAAGAATGAAGTGGGAAGCTAAAGGACATCACATTCCTGCCTTTTTAATCTCAAGCATAACTCACACCTGTAATTTATTCTGTGCAGGATGTTATGCAAGGAATAACGGAATGTGCTGCGAAGAACCTACAAAGACTATGCTTTCAGCCTATGAATGGGAGAGTATATTTAAACAGTCTTCTGAGTTAGGTATAGGCTTTCATTTATTGGCAGGAGGAGAACCGCTTACAAGACCTGATGTCATACATATGGCATCATCAGTCCATGATGTAATTTTTCCGATATTTACAAATGGAACATTGATTGATGAAGAATACTGCAAATTGTTTGATAAAAGTCGAAATTTGATTCCTGTTTTAAGTATAGAGGGCTCAGAGAAAACCACAGACTCACGCCGCGGAGAAGGTATATATTTTCAATTGCTGGATAAAATGAAGCTGCTTAAAGAACATAAAATTTTATTTGGAGTTTCAGTTACCGTAACCAAGGAAAACTTAAGCGAAGCCGTAAATGTTGATTTTATTGAGCTCCTTAAATCTCTGGGATGTCGTTTGATTTTTTATATTGAATACGTTCCTATAGATTCCGATACAAAAGAAATTGCGTTTTCGGAAAAAGAGCGTATGGAACTGGAAGAATATAAGATTAATTTAAAAGCTAAATTTCCATATATATTATTCCTATCCTTTCCGGGAGATGAGAAGAGTATGGGAGGCTGTTTGGCTGCAGGGAGAGGTTTTTTTCATATCAATCCCTATGGAGAAGCAGAGGCATGCCCATTTTCACCTTATTCAGACCGCAGTGTAAAAAATTACACATTGCTTGAGATCCTGCAGTCTCCGTTTTTTAAAAATCTTCAGCAGGAGAATTTGGTCGGAGGTGAGCATTCAGGTGGCTGTGCATTATTTGAACAAGAGAGTAAAGTGAAATCTATATTAGAAAGTGCAAAGTAATTACATAGAATTAAAAATAATATATAAAAAAACATAATTATAAAATTTTTGGAGGAATAATGAGCAATGACATGACCAAGGGCGATGTCTTTAAGACATTGCTGTATTTTACAGTACCTCTAATCTTATCAGGATTATTGCAGCAATTATACTATATAACAGATTCAATAATAGTGGGGAATTTTATCGGTGAAGCAGCTTTGGCAACCATAGGGGTTTCCTCTCCTGTTTTGAATATATTTATTTATGTTATAACAGGATTGGTTTCAGGTTATACAATACTGATTTCACAATTTTACGGTGCAAAAGAATATATAAAAGTATCAAGGCTGACAAATACATTTTTTGTTTTTATTGTAGCTTCATCATGTCTTGCAGCCTTGCTTGGATTAATATTTAAAGAAAATATTTTAGTTTTGCTGCATACTCCTAATGAAATTTTAAATTCTGCAAGTGATTATCTTGCAATAGTTTTTGCAGGTATACCGGCAGTAGTAATATATAATTTATGCAGCTCCTTGCTTAGGGGTATAGGTAATAGTAAAACTCCGTTATATGCAATTGTAATATCATCAATTGTAAATGTTGCGTTAGATTTAATTTTTATCAGATTGTTTAACTGGGGCATTAAAGGGGCTGCAATCGCAACCGTAATTGCACAAATACTTTCATGTGTATATCTTCTTGTTTATATTCATAAAAATTATCCTATGTTTAAAATATCAACAAACAGAAGCCTTATTGATTTTACGTTGTTTATCGAAAGTATGAAGCTGGGTTTGCCGAGAGTAATTCAAACGAGCGTGGCTTCTGTCGGAGCATTGCTTCTGCAGAATATTATGAATTCCTTCGGTATCGATGTAGTAACTGCAATTACGACCGCTTACAAAATAGATACATTAACAATATTGCCGATTATCAATATATCTGTAGCTATTTCTATTTTCGTAGGTCAAAATGTAGGAGCTGATAATATGGCACGTGCTAAGGAAGGCTTGCACAAAGGAATTATTATTATACTATCTATATCAATTGCTATAACTGCAATAGTCGTTTCAGGAGGCTGGATATTTATGAAAGCCTTTGGTGTTTCAAATTCTGTGGCGGATATAGGTCAGCGTTTCTTCCGGATATGTGCGATATTTTATCCTATATTAGGCTTGGAAAATGCATATGGGGCATTTTTACAGGGAAATAAGGATGTTATATTCAGTTCTGTAGGCAATGTACTGACGCTGGCAGTAAGAGTAATTTTATCATATACCTTGGCATCAAGCCTAAAGGTTGATGTTATAGCAATAAGTGAAATGTGCTCCTGGGTATTGGGTGCGATTATTTTTTATACACGATATAAAAGTAATCGATGGATAAAAGAACCGGTTTAAAAATATGTGAGGAAAAGGGTATGTAAAATG
>DAIUCB010000030.1:0-16494 GCA_036846385.1 Bacillota bacterium
GCGCTACAGGCGCTACAGGCGCTACAGGCGCTACAGGCGCTACAGGCGCTACAGGCGCTACAGGGGCTACCGGCGCTACGGGGGCTACAGGGGCTACAGGCGCTACAGGCGCTACAGGCGCTACGGGGGCTACCGGCGCTACAGGCGCTACAGGCGCTACGGGGACTACAGGACCTACCGGACCCGGCGGAAATACCTTCTATCTGGCAACTGATCAGTCAATTGCAAATAATCAATTTTTAGGACTTGGAAATGCATCATCTGATTTCATTCGTAACACTATACTCATACCCCAAAGCTCAACTATTGTCGGTCTTGCTTTTAGTGTTCGTGATGAACCGCTAACCACAAGTGATACTGTAAGTGCCGAAATATACAGAAGCACAAACTGCGGTATAACTGAGACTGCCACCGGTGTAATAGCAACGGTAACCGGAGCTAATCCTCCTAATTGCTGCGCCTTTACTACTGCCAACCTTGGTGTAGGACCATGTGATTTGTTATCTGTCAGAATCACTCGAACCGGAAATACTTCTGCTTTAAGCGGTGGTGCTGCTGCAACTATTCTGATAAATACGCCGTAATAAAAATATAGCAGCTTGTATTTTCTTTTTAAAAACAAATCCCAAAGTCTCCTTTGGGATTTGTTTTTAATATTATCAAATTATGATTAACCTTTTAAATTAAGCTACTGATTGATTATAAAGGATGCACTGTTTTTACCTTTGTTCTTGGCATTGTAAAGTGATACGTCCGCTCTTTTTACCGAATCAAAGGACTCCTTGTCAGTTTTGTCAAAATAGGATATACCCATGGAAATAGTTACATTGTATTTTTCCTCATTATATTTATACTCGGCTTGTGCAACTGCATTTAGTAGTTTTTTTGAAAAAATATCTATATCTTCACGCTTTAATCCATTGCATATCAATAAAAATTCTTCTCCGCCCCATCTGCATAGAATATCTGTTTTTCTGATATTATTGGTAATAATTTCGGAAACATTTATCAAAACCTTATCGCCTGCGTCATGTCCATAGGTATCATTGACTTTTTTAAAATCATCAATATCTATCATTATTAATGCCGGACTTACTCCTGTTTTTTTATAATTATTGAATGATGAACTGATAAAGGTCATAGCTGCACGCCTGTTATATACCCTTGTCAGCGGATCCAGATTTACTTCTTCTTTGAGTCTCCGGTTTGAATTTTTATAATACCACCGCTCTAATAAGGCTAAAAATAAATATATTGTTATGAGCAGTACTATAATCCACAATGATATATGTATCGCCATGTTTGTGATATTTCGTTGGCTTTCCTCTGTTGTTTTGTTTATATAGGCTTGTATTTCATCCAGATGAACTCCCATTGCAATTACCCAGTTATAATCCTTATAAAGCTTGGCATATGTCAATTTTTCGGAAATATCTTCGCTATTACTTTTTTTAAAATAGTAATTAAAGAATACTTCACCGTCTTTTTTTACGCCTTCAAGCTCTGTTAAATACGGTCGATTGCCCTTTATATCCTTCATATTTGTGGATAATAATAAACCCTCTGTTCTGGCTAAATTCGGATGTACTCGCCTAATGGCGTAATTGTCGCCACCCTCATAGTTTATTATTTCATTAACCCAAATATATGCATCATTTGAATAATTTGCATTATGAATTTCAGAATATATGCGCTTTTTTACTAAATTCTCTATATATTCTTTACTGACTCCCCAAAACACATTATAATTTCCATATTCCTTATACGAATAGGATGATAGCTTGCCTTTTAAATATTCTATTTTTTCGGAGTAATTATTAATTTTATCTGAATCAAAGGTGTTTATATTATATAAAATTTTTGATGATTTATCTGTTATTATTACTGTATACAATGCTTTAAGCTCAAAAAAATTAATACTTAATTTTAAAAATGAAGAGGATGAAAATTGAAAATATTCTTCAAGTATATTCGATATGTCATCAGTCAGGTTTTTGTGATATTCGCTTTCTTCTTTTCTCATATGATTTATGCTGCTTATTAGGTTATTTACATTATCCCTGAGAAATGATTTTTTTAAATCAATAATACTTTCTTTTGCATATTGCTCGTAAATGGCTCCCATATTTTTCATGGCGTATAGGTAAATCATACCTATTATTAATCCCATAATAAGTATTGTTATAAATATAAATACCCTATACTTTTTTCTGATATTGTCCACCTTATCACCCGATTTCTGCGAGTATTTGAAATATCATATATGTACTGTCCCCCCAAACATTTTTATCTGACTATTCAATTTCTATTCACTTTAAAATATCTTAATTATTAAGTTTTGTCAACAACTAATTATAACATGCAACAAGCCAATCCTCCTTCCGGAGAGTATTGAGATTTTTAATCTTCTATGAAAAACAAAAACCACTATTTCAGTGGCTTCTGATAATTATTTTATTCTTTTTTAACAACCGGTATACAAACTTTAAATTGTGCATCCTCCGGATTTGCATTAAAATAAGAGAATTGATGTAAAATAATGCTTGTTGAAATCAATTAATTTTTCCGAAGCTGCTGAAGGGGTACACTCTGTATATTGCTTTTCCTTCAACCTGCTTAATATCAATGAGACCAAATTTTCTGCTGTCCTTGCTGACCATTCTGTTGTCTCCCAATACAAAAAGCTTGTTTTCTCCAACTATAATAGGCAGCTTAAATTCTCCGGTTTCGGTTTCTCCCTTTACATATGGCTCTTCAATCTTATTTCCGTTAATATAAACTAATCCATTTTTAATATCAATCTCATCACCGGCAACTCCTATTACTCTTTTTACAAGCCTGTTGCCCTTACCATCATATTTTTTATTATGACTGAATATTGAAGCTATGTCTTCAATAATTCTTAATGCTTCATCTGCTATTGTTCCCTTTTCATCATTTTCCAGAAATATAATAATGTCTCCTCTTTTAGGTTCTTCGGACTTATAGCTCAATTTATCTACTATAAGCTGTTGATTTGAAAACAATGTGTTTTCCATAGAGCTTTGCTGTACTCTTACCTTAGCAAAAACCTCACTGTTAAAAAATACAACAATAATAAATGCTATTAAAATCGAAAGCACCCAGCTTCTGATTTCTATTATAAATTTTTTGTTTATTTTCATTTATTTCTCTAATCCTCCGATTAACATTTTATCAACAAATATATCAATAGATTTTAATTATGGATTTGCATTTTAATACGTTGACAGCATATTATAACCTAATCCTTTGAAGCATGCAATAGTATTAAAATAAACTGTCGTATAATTAACGGAAAAGGTAGGTTATATAGCTTGTTGTTTCTCTTATTTTTGTATTAAGTATAAGCTCTGAGTTGCTCCTGCTTAAGACGGTTGATTCATCTGTGCCGATTTTTTCCATAAGCTTAAGCATTGTTACTATGCTGACCGGTGAATCTAAATTATCATTAGTAAAACACGTTATTTTATTGATATCCTTATTTTTTATTGCAGACATACTTATTAAATCCATACTGTCGGCTGTATCCAAATCCAAATAATGTGAAAAATCCACCGAAGCAACAAACAGTGTTTTCTCTGTATTTAGATATTTGCACAATTCCTCTGTCAGCTTATTTATATTTTCTGCCTTTACTTGTTTTGTCAAAACCAAGGTTATCACATTTACATCCTTCATATAATATTTTATAAAGGGAATAATGCTTGAGGTTGAATGCTCTGCTGTAAGCTTTTCGTCGTTTTCAAATATGAAGGAGTTTTTCAGAAGCTTTTTAGTTATATTACTATCTGTCTTTAATATACCGGCAGGGGCTTGCCAATCCTTAACTGTTGTAAATACTTTACCCTTGTCTGTGCTTTCATGATCGGGGCCTATCAAAACCACCGTTTCATATTTTCCTCCGGAATTCAGTACATTTTGAAAAACCTCATGTATCAAATCCTTTGCAAGCAAATGATGAGGTACTATACATCCCCGTATAATACCTACATCAAGCTTTGGTGAATGAATTTTGATATTTGCAAAATCTTCTTTCCTGTAATATTTACACTCTATATTTTCTTTGATTTCAACCGGAGAGGTCTTAAGCTCAGTGCTTGCTTTTTGCCTTTCTTTACCGGAATCATTATGTGCAAATATACTCAATGATAATATTATCACTGCAATTATCGATACTGCTGTCATAATAGCTGCTCTTTGCATGTTATCACCTGCTGACTATTTAATGATATGTCTATCGTACTGTCAGGGAGGACTTGTTTATATAGTTTAATTTATTTTCCATTTGTTCTTTTATTACCGCATAATCTACAGTATAGGTTCCCTTCTGTGCTGCTTGCATAAAAAATACTATAGGAGTTACGGAATGTTTTCTGTCGTAATAACAATCAAATTTTAATTTTTGTCCGTTAACATCTGCCCAGCCCATACTATCCTTATATGTATCAATATATCTGAAGCCGGAGGGTATTATATAGGTTATTTCGTAGTGTAGTTTGTCAATGTCGGAGCTGAAGCTTGGCATTATTGTTACCTTTACTACATCTGAGTGCTTATATTCCTTCTGCTCTTTTGATGCACCGTTTAAGCTATAGCTCACACTCAACGAAAAATCTTCGGTTTTATTTTTATCCAAATCATCCTTGTTTCCAAGGGCTTCTACCTTGCAAGCTATGCTGCCCTTTATATTGCTGAATTTTACTGCTTTGATTTTTTCCTTTTCTATCGCAAAGCTTTCCCTGTCAAATAGTTTTAGCTTATATGTCCTATTGACTCCGTCTGCGGCTACTGTCACCTCTCCGAATAGGTCCTTGATTTCATCAAGCTTCATTATATCTCTGTTCATTATATAAATCAGCTGTTCAATGCTGCTCAGAGTATATTTCGACTGCTTATTATAAATATATTTGAACAATTTGTCACTGTTTTCGTAATCCTGCAGCTTAACTCCAAGGACGGACAGCAGTGCGGTAAGCTCATAGCTGTCTGTTTCATTTAGCTTGCTGTCGAAATACAGATATTCACCGTCTTCCTTCAAATTATTTTTTATAAGCTCTTTATAATATTTTTTTGCGGTATTGTTATCTCCAAGCTCTGCCAATGCCAGTGACAGGTAAAGCTTATCTCTTTCTCCTAAATTATTGTTTTCTTCTAATAACTTATATATCGTAAGCAGAACAGGCTCTTTATATTTGCTGACGCCCCACAGTGATGCTGCTATTTTTGTATTGTAGGTATCTGTATTTTTTATTAGATTATTAAAATATATTTTAGCTTTAGTATTAAGATATTTATTATCTATCATATTGATTAGCTTGGCAGTCAGCTCTGTATCTTCGGCTGAGTAAGGTAACAGCCTGATACCTCCTTCCTGTGATTCGTAGCTCCTGACGAGCTGAAGCAATTCTTCTTCATCGTAATCTAAATTTGCATCGAAATACTCATTGATATATTTTGTGGCTATCATTGAGCATAAGGTTTGATCAGCTCTTTTACCGCCGGATGATGATATTTTGCTCAAGCTGTTGTAAAAATCAGATTTGCTTTCATTGAACAATGTTATAATCGGATTTGAATACACCTTTTCAAGTACTGTACTGTCGGTGAGCTGATAGTAATCTGTATTGTTAAAGTAAATTGCAGAATCGACTACTTTGAATTCTTCCTTTATTCCGTCCTTATTATTCTTTTGGCTTGCATATACATATATTTCATACTGCCCTTCCTTCAGCTTATCAAAAAATATGTTGGTGTATTTTCCCGCTTCTCCCGTTTGATTGTACTCGGTTTCCTTTCCTGTTGCTTTATCCTTGATTTTAACCTTGTAATTTACCGGCTCGGAGCTTATAACCTCACTGCCGAATACTCTCAGGGACGCTGATATTTTATCCTCCTTCAGATACTCCTTACCCATTATAAGGTCTGCATAAAAGGGCAAACTTACTGTTATATTTTTAGTTCCGCTGCCTGCATATTTCTTATCTGATATTGCCTGGTATGTTATCCTCCAGGAGGTCAGATTATCAGCCAGCTTGAATTTCATTGATGCGTTGCCATTTTTGTCGGTTGTTAATGTTTTGAATACATTTGTATCCTTAAATTCATCTCTGAAATAGCCGTCATTGCCTCCTCCTCCGCCTTTTTCGGCACCGCCGTCTAAATTCTTGCTTAAATCTATATTTGAAATATAAGAACCAAGTAAACCGGTTGACCATGTTGTATAATATAACTGTTCAAGTGTTCTCACATTTTTCTCGAATACGGCAAAGTATGCTTCGTCTACTACGCTTATGTTGACATCTGCAATACATGGCTTATTGTTTTCATCCTTTGCTTTGATTTTCAGTTCAACCTCTTCTCCTGGTCCGTATTTTTCTTTATCGGTTGATATATCAAAATAAATTTGTCTTTCGCTCCTGTCATAGTATAGGTCGTTGTAGTAATATACAGGATAAATATATCCGTCCTTAATATAAATCCCGTTTACCATAACATTAGACAAATAATCTTCTTTAAATTCAAACTGCAATTCTGTATTATCGGTGATTTTATAATCGATAAGCCCGTTTCTCATCATCAATAATAAAAGCTTGTCATTTTCCGCATTTTCCACCTTTTCATGGTTGTAATCAAGCTTCAGCTTTACTGTATCATTTATTCTGTATTTCTCCTTTTTATCAGCCTTTTCAATTGTGTAATATAGCTTTTGATAATAATATCTGTTGCTTCCTAAAAAGGATTGCTCTGTTATACCGCCGTCACCGTCATAATATGCAATTACAGTATAATTTCTGTCATCTCTGTAATCGGGAATTTGAACATTGACGATTCCATTAACCGTATTTAAATTTTCAGTATAAATCTTATTTTCAATTTTGTTGTAACTATAATCAATTACATTAATCTTATTGATAAAATCATAATGCTCGCCAACCTTTTTCTTTTCATGATAATACTCCGTAATTTCTATGTGAATACTTCCCTCTAAAGGCTTGCCTCGCAAATCTTTGTCCTCCCAATACTCTTTTTCCTTATACTTGGCGAGGTCAAGCTCATGCAGTAAAACATCAAAATTTTGGGGCTTTGTTACATCATTTTGTTCTATTTCCAGCATTGTATGCTTGGGAAAAATCTGAATGCTGTTTCTTGTGCTTATTGTTTTATCCTCTGCGCCGGTATTTCTGCTTTCCATTATGACTGATACCGGTCTCCAATTGTCGCTTTTCAAGTCGGTATTTACATTGATTATTGATTCTCCTGCCTCGTTTAATGTAACCTTCTTGTCTATCTGATTATATTCTGTAAAACTACCGTTGCCATAATGGAATGAAGAATAATTTAATTCCATATTCGGAACGGGCGAACCGTCAAAAAAATTACCGTTTATTGTATAGTTAATCTTTTCGCCTGCATATACATATTCCTTGTCAACTTTGCCTGACAATTTATAGAGAGGTTTAGTATATTCGCAGATATCAATATATTTTACCGAAATCAGCCTTTCGTTATCGTATACATTGATTCTGCATGATTGAGATGTAATACTCTTTATTTCAAATGCTGTTTGATATGTACCTATTTTAGTCAAGTCAACATATTTACTCTCCAGCACTAAATCCGTATAATTCTCAACAAGTTCAATTTTAACTTTTTTTATAGCTTTATTATCTGAATACCTTGCATAGCCCCACACATTAATTTTATCTGTGGGCAGGTAAACAGGTCTGTCTGTATCTAAATATTGCATATATTTATTTGAATTATATATTTCTTCATATCCAAAGCCATAATCTCGACCTGTTGCATAAATAAAATCGTTGTAGCCCTTTGCCTCAACCTTCATATATATAGATTTTTCATTTTTGACATTCTGCAGCTTATCGCTTATTAATATACCACTGCCGTCTGTAGTTCCTATGGCTTCATTGTTTAAGGTTATCTTTGCACCCTTTATACCCTGCCCCGTTTTGCAGTCTGCCGTAAATATCAATATTTTATCTTCAAACAGTGCATCGTACAGAAGCATATCATTTATTTGAATGAAGTGATATGTTTTTTTCAGACTATCGTCTGCATTGTTAAATTCCAACAGATAATAGCCTTTGGTCAGCTCTGGTAATTGGAACAAAGCATTCATCATATATGACCTGTCTTTGATATACGGTTTTTGCTTTATTGTGTTTATTTTTATTATATTTGATTTGTTTTCCGGAGCTTCGCTTATTTTGCCTGTATCTGCATAGTTTTTTATATCCTTGGCAAATTCATTTGTATCCTTGTATTGGAATATATTTATATTATATTCGGCTTCCTTGTCAGAATTATCAACATACCCTTGTATTACCTTAGGATTTCCTTCATATATATTTGTCAGAAAGCTTTCAAAATGTATTTGCGGTTTATTTTCAGTATTGGTATTAAAGCTGAAAATATAATCCTCCTCAAGCTTTTGTGCTCCGTCCTGCAAGCTAAAGCCCTTTTTTATTTTTACAGTATAATTTATATTGCTTTCCAGCTCAACGGGTACAAAAATAACCGAATTATTATTATATATAAATTTGCCTTCAACCTTAGGAGTTATTTCAAAGAAATCGTCTATTTTGTCAAAGCCGTTCAATGTAAAATACATCTCTATACCTGAATTGACAGGAACATAGGAGCTGTAATTTGCCGGTATTGTGCTTTCCACCTCAAATTTCTTGTTTGTCTGGAATGCCCATGAGTAAACATATTCCTCATCCTTAAGCTTAACCTGATATACCTTGTCATTTTCCAAGCTTGTCAACGGCAATATGTTATATACCGTCTTTGTAACCTCTTCAATTTTATATTCCCTGTCGGGTATTATCTCAAGGTTATTATTAATAAAGGATTTATCGATTTTTTCCTTTGATGATAATTGAAATCCGGTGTTTTTGTCTATGCCTTGATTGTCTGATTTAAGCGCTGTAAGCTCAAATTTATCATCCCTGACTATATTATTTTCCCCCTTGTCTATACTGTTATTATCTGAATTTGTTTTATGATTTGAACATGAGGTCAATAATAAGGTCATAACTAATATTAACGACAATATTTTTCTATACATACTACCTCCCCAAAATATTATTTAATAAACAATATGATATTATCATTATACTACTTGATCTATGTTCTCACAACATTATTTTCCAAAAATACCAGCCTTTAATCCTAAACCTTTTATATTTTGCCTTTACTTTAGTTAAAGGGTGGTAATTCTCTGCATTATTTACCATCACTTTTTTGTTGACAAGAAAAAAGATGAAGAGTATACTGAAAAAATGAGTGAGTACTCATTGTATTTTTTAAAACTAATTATTACAGGAGTTGATAAAATGAGTTCGGAAATGGATAAAGAAGCATTTGAAAAATATTTGTTTGATGAGACTTTACCGGAAGAAGAGATTACAAAACGACAATGGCAGATTATTGATGCTGCTGTAAAGATATTTTCTGAAAAAGGATTTGACGGAAGCAGGACAAGCGATATAGCAAAAGAAGCAGATGTTGCAGAGGGTACGATTTTCAGATATTATAAAACAAAGAAAGAGCTGCTCGTAGGCTTGCTTATACCGTTAGTGATTAAGTTCTTCAGACCCTTAATTTTTATGCCTGTAGAAAAAATAATTAAAAATAAGGATAACAAGCCTATTGAAGATATTATGGCAGAAGTATTTTACGATAGACTTAAGCTTGCTAAAAAGAATATGCCTCTGATTAAAACCGTAATGATTGAATCGTCTTATCATCAAGAGCTTCTTGAACCGATCCAGAAAAGCATAGCTCCAAAGCTTATTCCTTTGATAGATGATTATATTAAGAATTATATAGAGGATGGTACTTTAAGAGATTTGGAACCGCGGCTTGTCACCCGTACACTCATGAGTTTATTGATAGGCTATGAGGTGCTGACAAATATTCTTCCGGATATTTTTAAAGGAAATGATGAAAAAGAAGAAATGAAAAAAATATCAAATATTATTCTAAATGGAATTAAAAAAGAAAGCCATTTAAATTAAATGGCGTGAGGAAGGAGAAGCATACTATGAATATTAAAAACAGAACATATTCCTTGATAGTTTTAATTCTTATTGCCATACTGCTTTCAGGATGTACATTGTCTGATATTTTTACAACCAAAGATAATAGTGAATATATCTATTCAGGCACGGCGGAAGCAGATGAGATTAATATAACTTCTGAACTGCCAGGAAGTATAAAGGAGATCAAGGTTCATGAAGGACAAAAAATAGCTGCAGGTGATTTGGTTGCATTGATTGACTCATCTGAAAGCTCCATAAGACAACAAATAAGTGAAATTAATCTAATAAACACACAAAATGAGTTGGATAAAATTAATGAAGGAAGCAGAACAGAGGATATAAAGACACAGCAATCACTTGTATCGCAGGCTGAGGCAGCTGTAAAGCAATTTGAATCACTTCTAAAGCAATCAGATATCAACATAGCATCGGCACAGACTAATTATGACTACAAATTAGAGCTTTATAAGACCTCCAAAGATCTGTATGATAAAGGCGCAGAACGTCAAAATACATTGGATACTGCAAAAAATACACTTGATAACGCAAAAACAGCCCTCGATAATGCAGTTTGTGCCAAAGACATTGCAAATTCGCAGCTAAATGGCTCAAAGGCTCAATTGGAGGCTGCAAAACAAAAGTTAAAGCTGCTTGTTAATGGAGCAACCGAAAAGAATAAAGCTACAGCAAAGTATGGGGTTGATATTGCAAATAAGAATTATGAGCTTTCAAAGATTGCGGTTAATAAGAATAATATAGTCTCGGCATCGGGTGGAATTGTAGAGACAATAAATTTCAAGCCGGGTGAATATATAGCACCGGGCAGCCCCATTGCAACATTGCTTGATACGAAGAATATGTATGTTAAGGTATATGTGCCGGAAAAATCATTGCCTTTAATAGCTATAGGAAAGGATGTAATTATTACTTCTGATTTTATAAAAAATAAGACTATAAAGGGTAAAATTGCCTATATTTCACCGGAAGCAGAATTTACACCTATGAACATAGTAACAAAAAAGGACAGAGAAAAACTTGTATTTGCTGTAAAAGTAGATATTCTTGACAGCATAGATTCAATAAAATCAGGTATGCTGCTGGATGTCAGCATAAGACAGTAGGTGAAAACTATGGAAAATGCAATCTCAATAAAGAATCTGACTAAAAAGTTCGGGAGTTTTACAGCAGTTGATGACCTGTCTTTTGATATACCCCGCGGAAAAATATTCGGTTTTTTAGGACCTAATGGCTCAGGCAAGTCCACAACTATCAGGATGATTTGCGGTGTGATAAAGCCTACCTCAGGAGAAGGCAAAGTACTGGGATATGATTTGATAAAGGAATCAGAGAGGATAAAAGAAAATATTGGATATATGTCTCAAAAATTCGGACTTTATGAGGATTTGACTGTTGAAGAAAATCTTAATTTTTATGGCAGCATATATTTACTTCCTAAGGATAAGCTTGAAACCAGAAAAAAAGAGCTAATTGAAATGGCTAATTTAAAGGGCAAGGAAAAAAGCCTTGCCGGTACTCTCTCAGGAGGATGGAAGCAGCGTTTAGCCTTAGGCTGCTCATTAATTCACAACCCAAGCCTTCTTATATTGGATGAACCCACAGCCGGTGTTGATCCTGTTTCAAGAAGAGAATTCTGGAATTCAATCAATAGCCTGGCTGACAGCGGTATTACTGTGCTTGTTACAACCCATTATATGGATGAAGCATCTATCTGTGATATCATTGGTTTTATATACAACAGCAAGCTTATAACCATTGACACACCGCAGGGATTGTATGAAAAACATAAAACAAATAATATTGAAGAAATTTTTATTAATTATGTTAAAACACTTGGAAACAGAAATGTTGTATCTTCCTTTAATAATATAAGGAAAACAAGCTAAGAAATGAGGTGGAATAATATGAAATTTAAAAGAATTCTTTCAGTTACTAAAAAGGAGTTCATTCATATTAAAAGAGATAAGGCAAGTCTTGCAATAGCTCTGATGATGCCGATAATGATGTTGTTATTATTCGGTTTTGCTGTAAATACAGATGTAAATAACGTAAAACTTGTAGTGTATGACGGGAGCAAAACGGTTGAAAGCCGAGAGCTAATCAGTAAATTCAGCAACTCGAATTATTTCAGACTTTATAAGGGTGTTGATTCCTATGAGGATGTTGAGAAAAGTATAGCACTCGGTGAAGCAAAGACAGGACTTGTTATACCTTCAGAATACACAAAGAATTTAAAAAGAGGAGAAACTTCTGAAATACAGGTATTAGTTGACGGTTCAGACCCTACAATTGCTAGGACCGCAATGAGTTATTTACTTATTATATCAAACAACTATTCGGTAAAGCTAAAGCAGGTTGAGGCTAAAAAAAGCGGTATGAACAAAACCGGTGCCATTGGAATAAGCGCAAAGCCTTTTGTACTTTACAACCCGACTCTTGAAAGCAGCAAATTCAATATTCCCGGTGTAATCGGACTGATACTCCAAAATATTACAGTAATTCTCACCTCATTTGCTATGGTTAGAGAAAGAGAGAAGGGTACTATCGAACAGCTTATTATGACACCTGTTTCCTCATTTGAATTAATAACAGGAAAACTCATACCATATATTGTAATTGGGTTTTTCGATTTGATTATGGTACTGTTGCTTGGAAATTTAATATTTGGTATGACAGTGCAGGGAAGCTTATCATTGTTAATTTTCTTAGGAACAATGTTTTTAATATGCGCACTTGCTATGGGAATGCTCATATCAACCGTCGCAAAAACACAGCTTCAAGCTATGCAGGCTTCTATCGCCCTGCTGCTTCCCAGCGTACTGCTTTCAGGCTTCATGTTTCCAAGGGAATCAATGCCTAAAATAATATATTATATAAGTAACATTTTCCCAATAACATATTTTCTTGATATATTAAGGGGAATAATTGTTAAGGGTGTCGGTGTGGAATACCTTATCAGCAGCATTACATCCCTCTTTATTCTAATACTGATTATTGTGGCAGTAACAATGCTGAAATTCAAAAAAACATTAGATTAAATATAATAAAAAAACTATCCTCTTTCATATATGATTGGTGATAGTTTTTTCAATAATCTACCTACTGTCACAAATAAATTTTATGTTGTCCATTGGTTATGAATGATTCCCACCAGCTTCCAGTCATCTTCGTATTCTTCAAAAACAAGTCTGAGACTTTGCCAGTCTGCTCCTCCGTAATCAGGGTTAAATCCGGAAAAATAATATTCTGTAACTATTGCATCTTTGTATACCTCAAATTGATTTTCGGTTATATTACCGCTGCTTAAAACCTCATTGTAGCCGATTTTTTCCGCATTGATAAAATCCTTGGAATATACAAATTCATCGTAATATTTATTTGGAGTCAATAATATTTTATCTCCCTTTCCGTCGTAAATGCCCCAAGTATATTCTTTCTTATCCTTAAAAAAGTCAGCTATTTGCTCTTTATTCATTACAACGTCTTTTTCTGTTGAAACATTGGTATATGGCGTAAATCTGAGACCCTTAACCGGGTGAACAAATTCTGAAAGCGCTTTTGCATCCTTCTTGCTCAATGCATTTATTACAGCATCGGATTTTTCCTTTATTATCTTTTTTGCATCCTCAGACCTTATGATTCCTTTTTCATTTTTTTCATATTTTATTCTTTCCTTATTTCCTGATTTTTCAGGTTCTGTATCTTTTTTATCAGTATCGCCGGTTTCTCCGTTATTGTTTTTACCCTGTCCTGCTGTTATATTATTATCCTTATTTTTTTCTGTATTACCTGAACTTTTTCCGCATGCTGTAATCATTAACAATAATAATACCGCAGCAGTAATTAAAATCATCCTCTTATGCATTTCAAGCCTCCATATTGTTATAGTCAAATTATAATACATTAATTATACCACTTTATTTATATTTTATTACATATTTGAAGGCTAAAATTTACGGATACAGGCTCATGAAGCAGCCTGTCAGATATTTTTTAAAAACATTTGATTTAAAATTTTTCGTCCCGATTCGGTTTTAAAGATATTGTCATTTGTATTTTGTATTATTTCAGTGCTGCTTCCATTTTCAAATAAATTCACCAGAAAGTCTGATTCAACTAAAATCTGATAATCTATTCCGTCTATATTGCTTTCATTATGCCAATCAGCCTTGAAAATTCATGCACTTTAATAAAATGCTGTATCCTTTGGGGATTGCCTGCATCAAAGTCAATCATTTCTGATATCAATTTACTGATTTTGTCCATTTATTAGCTCCTCATATTGCAAATTTTATAAAAAATAAGCTCATCGTCATTTTGTCTTATTTAATCCAAATCCTCCTGCTCGTCGGACGGCTCAAGGAGTTCTGTTGCAATTTCATACATTTTAGACGGAACATAAATATCTGTACCGTATAAATTGACTCCTGTGTATATCTCCATAATCTGACCTGTTCCTTTTGATTTTTTAAGTACGGGAATACCGTAGGACTGTAGCTTAGCAGTAATTATTTCCGCTTCTACTCTGTCCAAATTTGACAGAAATAATACTTCCTTATCATTATCAATATATTCTTCAGACATAATACCCTCCTATGAAATTTAGCTTTATATGTATTTAATTCATAAATCAATTAACTGATTATATTATAATATATTAGCTTCGCCAATTCTATTACTTTTTAAAATTTTTGTTAAAAGCTTGGAGTAATAAGCAAAATAACTGATTATAGCTATATGTGTAATAATTTACTCAGATTAAAGAAATTCATTTACAGCTACATTTTCTCTAAAAAGTTATAAATCTTGTACGAGCTTATCAATGCATGCTTTAGTTCCACACTCAATTCGTCAATATTGCAGATTTCAAAAATGCGTTCAAGCCTGTAGGACAGCGAATTTCTGTGAATAAACAATGCTTCTGAGGTCTTTTTTATGATGCAGTCACATTCCAGGTATACCCATAGTGTTTCAAAGAAATTCGTGTTGTTTATGGAATCATAATCACAAAGCTTTCTTAAAGCGGGATGGCAGTAATCGGCAAGCATTGATTTTTCATTGCTGATATTATTTAAAAGATCATAAAACCAATTCATCTCATATGTATGGATTACATCATCACTGTCATTTTGCTGTGAAAGATTGAGGGCAGCATATGCTTGGGTATAATATGTACTTAATTCTGCAATATTGGTAAAGCTGTAGCTTATACCTATCTGCAGGCTTTCCTTTCGTGCAAAATCACGCAATGAATTTAATTTTTCACTGTCCAGTGAATCCTTCTTGTTAACGGGAGACACCATAATAATATATTCATCATAGTAAATTGAATATGATTGGGGAATTATACGTTTTAGCTCATCCTTTAAAAAACCCTTAATATATTTTCCTCCAAGTATCAAGGATGAGTTAATAACTAAAACACACATCCTGTCAGGAAATTTTAATCTGAGTGATGCAACTCGTTTTTCAATATAGCCTTTATCTGCGCCTGAAATAGTGTCATATATTACATTTTCATACAATGAGCCCTGCAATCTTGAAAAATTATGATCTCTCATAAGGGCTTCACACACTGCCACCGAAATTAAGGGCAAAAGCTTATGATGCTTTGCCGTTATCTTAGTTTTGTTTTCAAACATTAAAACATAACCGATTAACCTTCCGTTGCTTATTATCTTGCTGCACAGCTTTCTCATATCATCAAATTTACACATAACAATAAATGATGTCGAGTCAGCCGGTGAATTTTTGACATCATCTAGCTTTTGAATTGCACTGATAAATTCATAGGAGCAATAGCCTTGATTTACAACTCTGCTCCAGTTAACATTGTTTATTGCTATTTTATCGGAATAAGCCAGTATTTTATAGCTTAAATCAAATACAATGACAGAATTACCAAGCTTTTCTGCTGTATTATTCATAACATCATTTAAATTTTTATCTTCCAGTACCATACTGATTATTTCAGAAAAGCTGCTTTCGATTTCTATATTCTCAAATATTAAATCCTTGGCATAATTAAATGCAGCAAATAAAAGCTTATCATCAATTAAGGACACATTGGGAAATGTAACATTATTATCAATGTCATTGTTTTGTATGTCACAAAGCACAAGCTGCGGAAAGCTTTCACTGCTACATTTCAATTGTTCAGCGTGCCCAAAATAAACCACATCATCAAGGAGTTGATTTTCAGTTCCGTCCAACAGTCGTACATCTCTTATAATAAATGTGCTTAAGCTCCTTATTATCTGCAAAGGAAATTGTTTTTTTAATTGTTCCATTAAATCCTTGTTAGTCATGTCAGCCGCCTTTCAATTATTTATGTTGATATAAGTCTTATTTCTATTATAGTACACTATGCACAAAAAGAACAACACTTTTT
>DAIUCB010000031.1:0-16396 GCA_036846385.1 Bacillota bacterium
GTTTACGTGTGGTTTATTTCTTTCGAATTTTTGCTTTGCCATTTATATTTCCTCCTGTTTTTTATCATTGGAGCCTACGACCGGACTCGAACCGGTGACCTCTTGCTTACCATGCAAGTGCTCTACCTCCTGAGCTACATAGGCATTTTTCAATCCCATTTTACTATTAACAAAATTTATTGTCAATACTAATTTTATAAATTAATATTAGAATTATGATGGAATAACATTGGAGGATACTGAATTTCTATTATAAATCAAGGATTTTATCCTTATATTTATATATTTTTTTCTTTATTCTCTGCAGAGCATTGTCGATAGATTTAATATCCTTATTTAATGTGGCAGAAATTTCTTCATATGATTTTCCTTTGCCATATTCAGTTAAAACCTTTTTTTCAAAAGAACTGAGTATTTTGTTTGTAACATCATAATAATCATTAATCTCTTCTTTACAAATGATAACGCTTTCTGGGTTTAGACTATCCAATCCGAATAATTTATCTAAAATATAATCTCCCTGATCATTATCTGAAAATCCATAAATAGAAATACTGTTATTCAGCAGATTCTTTTCATAACCTCTGGACTTCCTGATTGCCGAAATAATCTGTCTTCGTATACATAATTCGGCATAATGCTTAAAGCTGCTGTTAATTTCACTATTATAATTTTTAATTGCCTTTAGAAGTCCTATCATAGCCTCTTGAAACAAATCATCTGTATCTCCACCTAAAATAAAAAAAGAACTGACTATCTTTTTTACAACATAAATATAGCGACTGTAAAAATATTTTTCGGCACTATCCTCGCCATTTCTTATTTTTTCAATCAGCTCATTATCTGTAAGGTTTTCATATTCTTCATTTTTAAAGATTAAATTTTTAAATAGCATAACAGAACCAGTCAATTTTCGCCTCCAAATATGTTTATATTGAAATTATAGTCTAATAATAACAGTTCGTCAAGGAATTATGTCCTTCTTCTTATTTTTTCTAGCTTTCTATAGGTTTCGCAATCAATTATTTGGTCAATATTTGTACCTTTCTGTCGAGGTATATCGGTTTTTGTTCTGATATCCTTTTTAGTATTTTCAATTTCAATTATCATTTCCTGTGCAGATACTCTGGTGCCTCCTCTCGCCAAAACAATTTGCTGAATTGAATTATCTGAGGTTGCAACCCGCACTCGTTCATACCTTCCTATTTTGTCAAGCTGCTTTTCTATATAGCTGTCTGCAGTTTCATGCTCTTTTGTATATACTATTTCAACACCTGCAATTGTCTCTCTTTTTTCTAAGCTACCCTTTACCAAATGTGCATCAAATACTACAATTACCTTTATGCCCTTATATGCCTGATATTCAACAAGAAGCTCTATCAGCTTATTTCTGCTGTTTTCAATATTTCCGGATATGTTTTTATAATATGACCATTGATTAATAATATTATAGCCGTCAATAAACAGGTATTCTTTTTTGGTCCTTGCCATTTCACATACCCCTTTGCTTAATTACTTCATATATTATTATAGAAGCAGCACAGGAAGCATTTAAAGAATTAATTTTTCCTTTCATCGGTATCTTAACAATAGTATCACAGTTTTCCTTGATCAATCGACCGATTCCGGCACCTTCACTTCCTATTACCAAGCCGACCGGAACATCAAACCTTTCCTCATATATGTATTTTTCTCCATCCATATCGGCTCCGTAAATCCAAAGTCCTTTTTCTTTAAGTATACCTAACGTCTGAGTAATATTAGTTACCCTTACAACAGGGATATATTCCACTGCTCCTGCTGAGGTTTTGGCGACAATCCCGTTTACTCCGGCAGCTCTTCTGTTCGGAATTATAACTCCATGAGCTCCAAGGCATTCCGAAGTCCTTATAATAGCTCCCAGGTTATGAACATCCGTTATCTCATCAAGAATTATAACAAAGGGCTTTTCGCCTTTTGCTTGTGCATTGATAAATATATCATCAATTTCTTTATATTGATATTCCATAGCTTCTGCGATTACACCCTGATGTCTGCCATTTTCACTTATTTTATTCAGAGCCGCCTTATCCACATATTTAACGAGTACATTGTTTTCCTTAGCCATAGTCAAAATTTTAGAAAAAGAGCCCTCTTGAGCTTCCTTGCTGATAAGTATTCTGTCAATCTGAACATCATTTTTTAATGCCTCTGTAACAGGATTTTTTCCTTCGATAATTCTCATATTTTTCATCCCTCGTATTCCATTTATCCCTTTTTATCAATTATTTCGATTATTGTATTAAACAACGACAATAATCTGTCCATTTCATTATTCAGATACAAATACCCAAAAAGCGCTTCAAAGCCCGTAGCATACCTGTAATCCATCATGTCGGCATTTTTTGGCGAGGAAGTCACCTTGGCGTTCCTCCCTCTTTTAACTATTTTCTTTTCTTCCTCTGTCAATATAGGATTGAGCTCCTTTATAATATTAGCCTGAGCACGTGCCTTTACAAATCTAATAGCATCTCGATGCATTAAATTAACGCTGTAATCATGGTTGTTTATAATATAGCTCCTCACAAGCAGCTCATAAACTGCATCTCCCGCATATGCAAGCTGTGAAGGCGAATACATACGAGCTTTGCCGTCAGTATTTTTTTCAATTTTTTTTATTAAATCATTATCAAACATTTTTCCCCTTTATATATATGATAACTTATTTTACCCTTTTCCAATTAACACCTTGTCTGGTATCCTCCAGAGCTATCCCTTTATCCAGCAGCTGAGCTCTGATGGAATCAGCAAGTCCAAAGTCCTTATTTTTCTTTGCTTCCTGTCTTTTTATAATCATAGCTTCGATAAATTCAATCTCATCATCATGAGTCTCATCCTTTTTCTCATCTTCGAAATTCAATAGATCTAATGATAATACCTGTTCAAAATCTTTGACTAAATACAGTTTTTCACTGTTTGAAAGTTCATCCGACTTAAGCGAGTCATAGAGTACCGTAATAGCATTTGCAGTATTCAAATCATCCTCTAACCATTTTCTGAATTCATCCCTATATTTGTTCACAGCATCAGTAATTTGTGCATTGTCCTCATTTTCTTCATAAATCGCTTTTATTCTGTTTTTTAATTTCATATAGGCATTTTCAGTTGACTTAAGAGAATCAAAAGAAAATGCAAGCTGCTTTCTGTAATGTGAATTCAATATATAATATCTGTAAGAAAGAGGGTTAAAGCCCTTACGTTCCAACAATGACAGAGTAAGAAACTCTCCGCTTGATTTACTCATTTTTCCGTTATTGTCAATCAAAAATTCACTATGCCACCAATAATTTACCCACTTTTTGCCGGTAAAGCTTTCAGTCTGAGCAATTTCATTAGTATGATGAACGGGTATATGATCAACGCCGCCGCAATGTATATCCATTTGTTCGCCTAAATTTTTCAGGCTTATTACCGAGCATTCAATATGCCATCCGGGATAACCTACGCCCCATGGAGAATCCCACTTCATTGCCTGATTATCAAATTTTGATTTAGTAAACCACAGTACAAAATCCTGAGGGCACCTTTTATGAACATCCTCTGTGACATCCTCTCTTGAAGCTGTCCTGCACTGTTCCAAATCCATACCGGATAGTTTCGTATAATCTTCTCTTTTTGTTATATCAAAATATACATTTCCATTTGCTATGTATGTATAGCCTTTATTTTCAAGCGCTTTTATAAAATCTATATAATCAGTTATATAATCAGTTGCTTTACCGATAACATCTGCTTTTTTAATATTCAGCTTTTCCGCATCACTGAAAAAAGCATCAGTATAATATTGAGCAATTTCCCATACGGTTTTATTTTCTCGCTTTGCACCCTTCAGCATCTTATCCTCGCCGTCATCAGCGTCAGATTCAAGGTGACCGACATCAGTAATGTTCATAACCCTCTTAACGGGATATCCTATATATCGCAAGGTTTTTTCAAGTATATCCTCATGTATATACGTTCTTAAATTACCTATATGAGCATAATTGTAAACCGTAGGCCCACAGGTATACATTTTAACTAAATTTTCATCTATAGGCTTAAAATCCTCAATCATTCTAGTCAATGTATTATAAAGCTTCATAATATCCTCCCGCAACAACTGAATTAGCAATATATTTTTGATTGTAAGCATTAAAATAAAGTATCTCCATAATGTACATTGCTCTCATATTGTCTCCGACTGTTCTCATAATTTTACCATTGTTGAATCATTATATAATACAAAGTTCATAGTATCAAGCTATTTTTTTAACTCCATGTAATCAATTTGTAATTGTTATTTTGTCTAAATATGTTATAATATATAAAATCAACAAGTAAACTATAATTTGTCCGCTACATCATTTATTATTGAACAAAAATATGGGGGTTAATAATGCGAAAAAAGATTTTATTTTTTTTAATATTGATTTTAATATTATCCGTTTCTGCCGTTTATGGCGAAACAATCACAGGGTACACTAATATTTCTAACATATGCATATATAAAAATTCAAACTATTCTTCACCAAAAATTGATATTTTGAAATTAAACAGTAAGGTTGAAATATTAAGCAATAATGATGATTGGTGCAAAGTAAAAACAGATAATGATAAAATAGGCTGGATAGAAAAGTATTTTCTCACTGTTCCTGCTGCAAAATATGTAATTAATAATTCTAACTTCAATATTAACATAAGGAAAGGTCCCTTTACCGGTTCTGAAATGATTGGTCAACTTACTCCCGGTGAAAAAGTGAAATATATCGATACATATCACAGCTGGCATATTATTGAATATAAGGATTCAAAGTACTACATAGCAAGCTGGCTGACAGATATTATATCAGACGGATCGGAAAAAATTTATCTGCTGTATGACAATATCAATATCAGATCCGATATTTCACTGAACAGCGATATTATTGCTAAGGGAAAAAGATATGAGCCCTATACTGTATACGGAGAAAAAAACGGATGGTTAAAAATCAAGACAGCTGACGGCAAATTCGGTTATGTAGCGGGATGGTTAACGACATATGATGTTAATTTTTATTCAGAGGGAGCAAAGGGATATAAAACAACGACCTCCGGCTTAAATTTAAGAACAGGACCTTCAAACAGCCATGAAAAGATTTTAACGATAGAGCCTAAAACTACTCTTAAGGTCATTGCGAGTGAAAATGGATGGGACAAGGTAATTACAGAAAGCGGTCAATTAGGCTGGTGCAAAAATGATTATCTAAATCAGGTTTTACCTCTGACAGGCAAAAAAATACTTTTAGATCCCGGACATGGCGGCAAAGACCCCGGCTGCTTAAGTTATTCAGGAAGGTATGAAAAATACATAAATTTAGATGTTGCCTTCAAATTGAAGGAAAGCTTAGAAGCTTTAGGAGCAAAGGTTTATATGACAAGAACAGACGATACCTACATAAATAATACAGCAAGAGGAAGAATGGCCGATACATTGGGTACAGATATACTGTTGTCAATTCATCATAATTCCTTAGGAAAAGAAAAACCTGATTATTTCGGTTTATCCACATACTATAACACTATAAACTACAAAAATCCAAAACAAGGATATTCATTGGCAGAAGCAATTTACTTAAATGCAATTACATTAAACGGTGTTTACAGGGATGGAATATTAGACAGAAACTATGAGGTTTTAAGAGAAACAAACACTCCCGCTGCATTAATAGAAATCGGCTTTATGTCAAATCCTCAGGAAGAAATGAATATACACAATGACAGCTTCCAGTATCTTATGGTACAAAAAATATCAGACGGCATAATCGATTACTTCAACAATTAAAAATTAAATTTATAATTTATATAATTTATAGGGATAATTTATAGGGACGGTTCTTTTATATGAAGACCGTCCCTTACTAATCATATGAACATTTCTTTAAATATTTCAATTGAAAGACTTTCTTTTACAGCTATAGATAAAAGCTTGTTTTGCTTTATAAAGGATGGAACATTTTTTGTAAATTCAACAGGCTTTGATTTAAATTTCTTTATTACCATATCAATAAATTCATCCGCTTTATAAATATTAAACCGCTCGATATCCGTATACTTTTCGGCGACCTGTTCAACCAGCCTGATTACAATATCCTGATAATCATAATTGCCCTTCATATCAAGCAGGTTTTCAACTCTGGGCATTATTTTTTCAAACAGCATCCTGTCTATAGGCATGCCGGTAAAGCCAAGTATATTTCCTATTTCAGCAATTTTATCGCTTTTATTAGTCAAAAAATCCAACATCAGCTGATAAAAGTTGCCCGAATAAGGCTCACAATAGTATTTATAGCCCTTTAGCTTTTTAAAAACCTTCAAAGCATCAAAATATCCAAGCTTCATATCACGCTCTATTTGATTTCTGTTGAAATCAAGCACCCCGCCCAGAGACTCAACAGGCTGAATATATGTAATATTCAAATTTTTCTTTTTTTGCTTTCTGATAATTCCGATTCCAAAGGTCCGAACTGCTATAAAATCAGTATAGCCTTTTTTCAAAAGTACACCAATCGGTAAATTATCGTGAAAACCCCCATCCAAAAACTTTTTACCATCCATAGGCTCCTGCTTAAAGGCAGGCAAATTTGCACTTGCCAGCAAATAATCCACAAGCTTGCCCTGAGGAATATCTTCCTTAAGCATTTCCATAGGCTTTTTATCAGTTAAATTTACCGTTACTATACCAAAATCTATTTTGGATTTTCTGATTTTATCTTCATCGATCAACTCTTCCAGCAGTGCTCTTATTTTTGATGTATCCAAGCCTCTGTTGTTAATTATTTCCTTTGAAACATTCAGCAGATAGGGAAGATTAATTTCCTGCAGATTAAGGTTTATTAAATCGTTAATTGCCTTTTCGGCTTTTTCATCAATATTAAAAATATCCGAAGATTTCGTGTTAAACCAAATTTCTTCTAAATTCTCAATATCTCCTTGAATTAAAAAAGCACCATTCAAAGCACCTATTGAAGTTCCGGCAATTCCTCCGATTTCAACACCTAATTCCTTCAAGGCCTTAAAGGCTCCCACATGATATGCGCCTTTGGCCCCTCCGCCTTCTAATACCAGTCCATACATAAAAACACCCCTTTGCTATCCGGATGATACATTTAGGAACTATGCGTCCCAATGCACCGTTTATTCAATTGAAATTAGCTTTATAGCACTTACCCCTTTAATCTTTTTTATTTCTATAATCATATCATCTATAGATTGTGTAATATCCGAAATATCCAAGGATACACTTACTGAAGCCTTACCGTTTATCGGAATGCTTTGATTGATAGTCAATATATTTGCATTAACTGATGACAGATAATTCAGCACATTAGACAATACTCCTTTTTCATGTCTGAGCATCATAGTAACAACAGCTTTTCTTCCTATTGAATTTTCTGAAGGAGAAAAAACATAATCCTTATACTTGTAGTATGTACTCCTGCTGATTCCTACCTTTTTAACCGCTTCAGTAATTCCTTTTACATTACCGTTATTAATTAAATTTCTTGCTTCAATAACTTTTTCATAAACGTCAGGTAATATTTTTTTACTGACTATTAAGTACTTTTTCAACATTTTTCTCACCTCATATATTATGTGATGCACCGAGGCTTTCCCCGATACATTAATTCAGTTTTTCTGCGACAACTCCATTTTCATCTGCCTGTAAAAATTTAATATCCCACTTGTTTTTTAATTCTATTATATCATTTTCAATCGATTTAGTAAAATTAAAATTTTCAATAATATTCATCAAGGTTGGTCCTGAGCCGCTTACAAAAAAAGCAATACTGTTATGATCGTTACATATTTTTTTTACTTCATCATATTCAGCTATCAGCGTTTTTCTGTAGCTTTGATGCAATCTATCCTTCAAGGATTTATTTATTAAGAAAAAATCACCTGTTTCTAATGCTTTAAGCAGTATCGAAATCCTTGAAACATTGAAAACAGCATCTTCAAATTTTATATCAGCCGGAAGCAGCTTTCTTGCCTTTTCAGTTGATGTCTCAAAATCAGGAATCAAAGCACAAAATTTTATATTATTATGAATTTTATACCTTGTATAATAAGGAATGCCCTCATCAACCATAGATGCAATTAAACCTCCATAAACAGCCGGTGCAATATTATCAGGATGCCCTTCAATTTTAACCGCTGCCTCAAACAGTTCATCCTTTGAAAGGTTGGCACCTAAAAGCATATTCGCTCCGAATACTCCCCCTACGATGCATGCGGAGCTGCTTCCTAAGCCTCTGGATACGGGAATATTAGTATTCATAGTAATTTTTAGTCCGCTGATTTTTTTGCCTGATTCTTCTGCAATCCGCATAAAGGATTTATATACTAAGTTGTTATTGTTATTATATTCCTCCGGACATCCCTCAATAACTAAACCCTTTTCGATTTCTTCAAAAGTATATATATTATATAAATCCAGCGCAAGTCCAAGCGTATCAAATCCGGGCCCAATATTAGCAGTCGTTGCCGGTACAGTTACTTTAACCATTTATATTTCTCCAATTCTATTTTCTTACAAGAGCGTAATGCTCCTTTTCTTAAATTCTTCATTTTAATTGTTTTTTACAATTGATTCGATATAGCTAGCCATTTCAGATATTTCACATTGACTTGTATGTTTAACGGATTCCTTCTCCAAGTCCTTCAGATTAGACGGAATATTTACACCTGTCGATAATGATAATTCACTCATTATTTCAAATTCACTCTTATCAGATGCTCCATATAAGGCTTCATATACACTCCTCGAAAATTTAAACGGACTGGCGGTAGACAAAACCACACTGACTCTTTTATCACCTGTTTCTTTTTTATAGCTTTCCAAAGCTTTATATGCAACAGCAGTATGAGTATCTAAAAGATATTTATATTGCTCATACACTTTTTTGATAGTTTTAATTGTTTCTTCCTTACATACATAGTCTGCATAAAAGTCTGAATCTAAAATTGCTTTCATATCTTCATTTATCTCATACTTTCCATTTTCGTTTAATTCAGACATCAAGCTTTTAACAACATTATTATCCTTACCGCTGATAAAATATAACAGCCTCTCGAGGTTACTGGAAACCAATATATCCATGGAGGGAGAAATAGTTTTGTAAAATTTTCTTTTTCTGTCGTATATTCCGGTTTTAATAAAATCATACAAAACATTATTTTCATTAGAGGCGCATATAAGCTTATTGATCGGCAAGCCTAAAAGCTTCGCATAGTAGCCGGCCAATATATTTCCGAAATTGCCCGTAGGTACCGAAAAATTGATTTTGTCACCAAGCTCAATTCTTTTGTTTTCAACGAGCTTCATATATGAATTAAAATAATATACAATTTGAGGCACAAGTCTTCCTATATTTATAGAATTTGCGGAAGAAAAAAGCTTATTATTTTCCTTTAGCTCTCTAATTAATTTTTCATTTGCAAATATTTTTTTTACACCTGTTTGAGCGTCATCAAAATTTCCTTTAATTGCACACACATAAGTATTCGAGCCTTCTTGCGTTACCATTTGCTGTCTTTGAACCTGACTCACTCCCCCTTCGGGATAAAAAACAATAATTTTAGTCCCATGCACATCTTTAAAGCCTTCAAGGGCTGCTTTTCCTGTATCTCCCGATGTAGCAGCCAATATAATAATCTCGCCTTTCATATTATTCAATTCATAAGCAGCAGTCATCAGGTGAGGTAAAACCGAAAGTGCAACATCCTTAAAAGCCGATGTCGGTCCATTAAATAATTCAGTTACATAATCATCTCCCACCTTAACAACAGGTGCTATTTCCTCTGTACTGAATTTATTTGTATATGATTTTTGAACACATTCCTTAATTATTTCTCCGGGAAAGTCATCAAGTAAAAGCCCTAAAATTATTTCGGCTGTTTCGGTGTAGGTTTGTCCCTGCAAATTTCGAATATCAATTCTTTTATTCTCTAAGCTTCTCATTATATACAAACCGCCATCATCGGCAATACCTTTGATTACAGCCATTGAGGCAGAAGATTTAATGTTTGAATTTCTGGTACTTTCATAGCTCTGAATCATTTTATCCTCCTTAAGTCCTTTAATATTGCTATTATATAATATAATGTTCTCAAATATATTACAAGTGTTTTTTTATAAAAAACACTTTTTTGTTGCATTATAAAAACATGTATAGTATAATTGCTATTAAATTAAAAATTTACAGTCGATATGCTGGAAATACAAGGAGAAATTAAATGAAAATAGGATTATTAGGTTATGGAACAGTCGGATCCGGAGTTTATGAAATAATAACTGACAATAAAAACTCTATATTAAAAAATATTGAAGTAAGCAAAATATTTATAAGAAATAAAAACAAGATGAATAAAAACATTATGACTTTAGATGCTGATGAAATTCTGAATGATGATAGTATAGATATTATAGTTGAAGCTATGGGAGGTATTAATCCTGCCTATGAGCTTATCATGAAAGCTTTACGTTCAGGTAAACATGTTGTTACAGCTAACAAGGCGGTAGTGTCAAAATATCTGAGAGAATTCACTCAGACCGCAGCGGACAACAATGTTGCCTTTCTGTATGAGGCAAGTGTGGGAGGCGGTATTCCTTGGGTTAAAGCGATAAAGCAGGCAAAAAGAATCGATGAAATAACAGAGGTAAAGGGAATATTTAACGGCACCTCTAATTTTATCCTTTACAATATGTTTGAAAAGGGGTATGATTTTAGTGATATATTAAAAATAGCACAAGAGAAGGGATATGCAGAATCAGATCCGTCGGCAGATATAGACGGAATAGATATTCAAAGAAAGCTTGCAATTACTTCCTCATTAGCCTTCGATACTATAATTGAGGAAGAAAATATACCAACCTTTGGTATCAGAAATGTAACAAAAACTGATATTGACTTTTTTAAAAAAAATAATAAAACACTTAAGCTGATTGCTTTATCTGTTCGAAGCGGTGATGAATATTGTTCCTGTGTAGAACCTGTGCTATACTCAAATAATACCCTTGGAGCTAATGTGTCCGAAAACTATAATATGGGTTCGCTCACCGGTGATTCTATAGGGGAATTGAAATTTTACGGTCAGGGAGCAGGTAAATTGCCGACCGGCAATGCTGTTGTTCAAGATATTATTGATATATACACAGGCGGCTATAAGAATTACCCTTATTCCTTTGATAAAACAATGAAATTAAATCAAGCCTTGATAAAGGGTAAATATTACGTAAGATTTTCAAATACAGCTGCATCAGCAATTTTAAAGGATGTAACCGAAAGCTCTTATGATTTACCTCTCTCTGAATCTTATGCAGTAATTACCAAAGACTTATCCTTAAAGGAAGCTCACAAGCTGTTTAAGGAAATAGAAAAATCGGAATCAAGCTTTTTTTATGCCAGATACAATTAATTAATTAAAAGGGAGCTATTATGAAGCATATTAGTATATTAGGGTCTACAGGTTCCATCGGAACTCAGACCCTTGATATAGTCAGACAGCACAGAAATGATATAAAGGTTTGCGCAATAACAGGAAACAACAATATTGATTTATTAGAAAAGCAAATAATAGAATTCTCGCCTGATATTTGCTGTGTCATGAATGAAGAAAATGCCCTTAAGCTAAAAAATCGACTCAATGAAAGCATTAAAACGGAAATCCTCAGTGGAATGGATGGTCTTATCGCAGCGGCTGAATATTATAAAAGCGAAATTATTGTTACGGCAGTAACAGGAATGATTGGACTAAAACCCACAGCTGCAGCTATAAAAAAAAGCAAAACAATCGCCTTGGCAAATAAAGAAACCTTAGTTACAGGAGGAGATTATATTATTGGCTTGGCAAAAAAATACAATGCTTCCATATTGCCTGTGGACAGTGAGCACAGTGCAATTTTTCAATGCTTAGCAGGAAATGCTAATAAAGATATCAATAAAATAATTCTGACTGCCTCCGGAGGACCATTTAGAGGAAAAGACATAAAATTTTTAGAAACTGTTACATTAGAGGATGCGCTTAAGCATCCCAATTGGTCGATGGGTAAAAAAATTACCGTTGATTCGGCTACTTTGATGAATAAAGGTCTTGAGCTTATAGAAGCTAAATTTTTATTTGATGTGACACCTGAGCAAATTGAAATTGTGGTTCATAAGGAAAGCATTATGCATTCAGGCATAGAATTTACAGATCATTCTACAATAGCGCAGATGGGCTTACCGGATATGAGAGTTCCTATACAATATGCACTATTTTACCCAAACCGAATTGAAAATAACTATAAAAGCTTATCTTTAATCGATATCGGAAATTTATCCTTTGAAAAACCCGATATTGAAACATTTAAATGCTTAAGACTGGCATACGATGCGTTAAAGGTCGGTAATACTATGCCTACAGTTTTAAATGCCGCAAATGAAGCAAGTGTTAATTTATTTCTCAATAAAAAAATTAACTTTCTCGATATAGGAAGTATAAACGAGCAAATTATGCTTAAGCATTCCGTCTCAAAAATTGACTCTATAGAAGCTGTCCTGGAAGCAGAGCAATGGACGAAAGGAATAATAAGGGAGCTTATCAAAAAATATTAAAAATTTTAAAATTGTGGGGATTTTTTCAGTCAAGCATTTCCTTTATCGCACGATTGTTGTCATCATCAACGTTTACAATAATCACATCTATGCCAATTCTGATTAAATCCTCCCATCTTATCCTCCGAGATTTAGTTTTACCTAAAATCCCCATAAATTTACTGCCTTCCTCAATATAAAAAGCCGTAATCTTACCTTTGGTTACATCTATTTCAATGTCATCAAACGTTCCTACAATCTCACCATTTTTTATATTTATTATGTCTTTTTCCAATAATTCCGTATAATTAATCATAAGCAACCTCCATAAAATAAAAAGTCATAATTTAGCAACAACCATACTATAAAATATGTACAAAGCTGCTTGATTATGACATTTATATTTTTAATACTTCGGAAGTTTTATTTAAAGCCTTTTTTCAACTGTGTCAATGCGGATTTCTCCAATCTTGATACCTGTGCCTGAGATATGCCGATTTCCTCAGCAACCTCCATTTGGGTTTTTCCCTTGTAGAAGCGCATATCTACAATTTGTTTTTCTCTTTCCGACAGCTTGCTTATACTGTCTTCCAGAGTAATTTTTTCAATCCATTTTTCATCTATGTTTTTTTCATCTCGCACCTGATCTACAACATATAGTGCATCCCCACCGTCATTGTATATAGGTTCAAACAACGACACCGGTTCTTGAATAGACTCTAATGCAAATATGATTTCTTCTTTATCAACGCCTACTTCTTTTGCTATTTCAGCAATAGTCGGTTCCTGAGAATTGCTGTTTGTAAGCCTTTCTCTGACCTGTAAAGCTTTATAGGCAGTATCCTTCATCGATCTGGAAACTCTGATTGAGTTATTATCTCTCAAATATCTCCTGATTTCTCCTATAATCATAGGTACCGCATATGTAGAAAACTTTACATCTAATGACAAATCAAAATTATCTATAGCTTTTATTAAACCAACGCAACCGATTTGAAACAAATCGTCTACAGGCTCATTTTTAGAGTTAAATCTTTGAATTACGCTTAACACAAGCCTTAAATTACCGTTAATAAACTGATCTCTGATCTCCGTATCGCCTTCTTGGATTCTTTTAATCATTCCCCTCATTTCAGAAGTTTTGATAGTCGGCAATTGAGAAGTATTAACGCCACAAATTACTACTTTGTTTATCATCGTCGTTTTTCCCCTTTAAAGATATTATCCCCCTTTTAAAATTATCTCCCGGCAGAACTATTTTATACGGCTCTGCTGATTTCCTTTTTTAACCTGGTTAATATTTTTTTCTCAAGGCGAGATATGTAGGATTGTGAAATTCCAAGCATATCTGCTACTTCCTTCTGTGTAAAGCTTCTGGAATTATTTAGTCCAAATCTTAGTTTCATAATCATATATTCCCTTTTATTCAGTTTTTTTATCGACTCATTAAGCAGATTAAGATCTACTTCGCTTTCCATATCTTTAAATATCACATCCTCTTCTGTACCTAAAATATCTGATAACAGGAGTTCATTTCCATCCCAATCAATATTTAAAGGTTCATCGAGAGATATTTCTGTTTTTGCTTTTCCAACTCTCCTCAAATACATCAATATTTCATTCTCTATGCATTTCGATGCATAGGTTGCAAGCTTTATATTTTTTTCAACCTTAAAAGTATTTACAGCCTTTATGAGTCCGATTGTACCTATAGATATCAAATCTTCAACATTGATACCCGTTGATTCAAATTTTTTTGCTAAATAAACAACAAGTCTTAGATTATGTTCAATAAGGATCGTTTTTGCATCCTCAGATTCATTAAACCTGTTTAATATATCTTTTTCTTCTTCAGGAGTCAAAGGAGGCGGAAGGGTGTCGCTTCCTCCTATGTAAAATATATTCTTTGAAATCCCCAATTTGATTAAAATGCTGTTATATAATTTACGGAATAAATTTTTAGCAGCCTCTGCATTCAGCTTCATTGATTTTTTCACTCTCCCAATCCAGTAATTTTTTAAAAAGCAACGCGTCATAATCTTCACTTTGACTAATCTTTTGTGGATAAATACCAATGACAGCATCTGCCTTTATGATATTTTTATCATTACCTAAGATTGTAATACTATCAGGTATAATGCAAATCATTATTTCTCCCTTGTTGCTTATAGTGTTATACCTGATAACTCTCAGTTTAAGTTTATAGTTCTTTTCTAAAAAAAGATTGATATAGCTATTATCTTTATTTTTATAAAATTCCAATATTTCATCAGATAAATCCTGACCTAAAATATCCTTTATGCATTCTATATTCACAATCAAGACAGGCTTGCCGCTCAACGGCTCTGTCAATTCATTGCCTGTGTCAATAAAAGCTTTTAAAGTCTTAGTTTTATTATCTATGTCTATGTTGACTGTACGAATATAATTATTTTTTTCTTTTCTCATTTTTATTTCATAAAATAGGTATTTTAGTACAGTAAAACCCATAAACATAGATATAAAGATAATATAAACTGTTAATTTATTGCCGATAAAATAATATAAAGCCGATACTATACCCACTATTAATAAAGTGACAATATAAAAGCATAGTATAATTCTTATATTTGCCAAAACACCGGCAGTATCATAGGCAACCATTATCATTAAAACGGAAATACTGAATTTTACAATGAAATGTGTCAAAAATGTCTTACCATAGCAGAATACAAGTATTACATATAACGCTCCGATAAAAGATGCTATAATTAATCTTTTATATATAATTTTTTTTTTAATTAGATTACCGGTTATATATAACAGAATGAAATCAATGAAAAAATTTTCAACAAAGATGTATTCAACATAATATTCCATTGCCACCTCATTATAATTAAATTTTGTCAGTAACAATATCCATTATAAATTATTAATACTATTTTTTTTGTCATAACATGTCTGCAAAATAAAAAAAATACGAAACAAAAGTCTCGCATTTTTCCAAACTGTCTCTTTTTTTATTCTATACTTTTTATCATTTCTTCCGTACTTCTTCCTTTTTCAAAACCCTCCAGCATTTGAACGGTTTTTGATGTGTCTCCGACTAATATACCTCCTACTAATTGCCCTCCCTTGAAATACAATTTTTTATAATTTTTACCATCAGGTTGCTTAAATTCATAAACTTGATAATCATCATTAACATTTGAGCCAATATCTCCTACCGAGAAAACACCGGTATTAAATGCATTGAGAGTTGTTGAGGGTATAATTTGATTATATATATATTCATCTCCTGCAGCATTAATTCCTGCAGTCTTGCCTTGTTCAATTGCCTCGCTCCATAATGCATAATTAATACCTTCATATTCACAGCAATCTCCGCAAGCATAAATATCAGGAACGTTTGTTTCCATTTTTTCATTTACAACAATAGCTCTTTTAACTTCTATGCCTGAATTCTGAGCTATTTGGCTATTTGATCTTACTCCTGTCGAAACAACTATGATATCCGCTTTTATTATCTCCCCATCGACTAATAATACACCGTTTGCTATATCTGTGCCGATAATCTCTTTGGTTGAGGCATTTTTTCTGAATCTAACACCTGCATTCTTTACCAATTCCTCTAAAATCAATGATGATTGATGATCCAGCTGTCTTGGAAGGATTCTATCTGCCATTTCTATAACAGTGACCTCAAGCCCCATATTATTAAGCTCCGATGCAGTTTCCAGTCCAAGGACTCCCCCTCCTATTACTGCAGCATACCTCTTTCCCTT
>DAIUCB010000032.1:0-16126 GCA_036846385.1 Bacillota bacterium
TTTTCTGGTTTTGTTAATCTGGTTTTTTTATTACGAAGTGTTTAAAACCCGAGTAATAAAATATTTCAATGAGCATATTATAATATAATATACTTTAATTTTTATAATTATTTACAAATAAAAATAAATTTTTTAATGTTTATACATTAGAAACATTTATTTTTTTTGTTAGAATTTAATCGAAATTTGTAAAATAATTAAAAAAATGTAATTTAATTGTTGAAAATACGTATTTCATATAGTATAATAACTTATTGAATGTATTCATAATTTGGGTGGAGGAAATTAAATGGATTTCAAGGAAGTCGAATCGTTTTTAACTAACATTAAATCTGTCATGTCATGTAAAATAATTACAGATCATAATAATATTAGTGAAATTCACGTTTTATCAGATAGCAGCAGGCATACTAAACAGATAGCCAGAGACATACGTTCTGCTTTACTGTCGAATTTTAATATTTCAGTTGATTATAAAATAATCAGTGTTGCTCAGATACTAAAGAATCTAACTATTAATACAGAATTCAGATTGATTTATGATGGTTATACGAATGAAACTACATCAGATCGCATCAAACTAGGTGTAAAGCTTTCTTGGGATGACAAGGAATATATTGGTGAAGCCGAAGGAATTAAATCAGAAAAAAATATTCTTAAAATAGCCGCTGCTGCAACATTAAGTGCAATAAAAAACGCCATAGGTCTTGACTGTTTTATTGTAGAGGATATACAATGCGGCAAAATTGCAGGACAAGAGGTAATGATAACAGCAATTACATATATAGAAAAGGGCGAAGAAAATATTCTGACGGGCACATCAATTGTAACAAATAATAAAATAGATTCCACTATTAAATCTACACTAAACGCAATTAACAGAAGAATATGTTTATTTTTCAAGGAATGATGGGGCTGACAAACCATAAATGATTAAAAGAATTAAAACTTAGCGTAGAGAATCCTTCCTGTTCTATTAGAGAGCGAACAGAGACTTATCTCAGGAGGATTTTCAAATGAAAAAATTAATGCCGATAATAGCTTCTATAATAGCTTTAGTATTAGCAAGCGGTGCGAATATGAGATGGTTATAATAATTATATAATTAAGTCAGCCCTTCATTATAAATTTTTTTAATAAGAGGTCTATATGGATAATAGCATAAAAAAAATAGTTAAAAACATAAGCCTAAACACATATATATTTATAGTATTTCTCATAGCAGTCCTAGTTTTTTCAGTTTTGATATACAACTACAAGGTTACTGATATTACTTTACTTGTAGTTTTTTCTATATTGTCAGCTATCGCTGAAACATTTCTAATACCTCTGCCTAAAATTGGTGCAGTATCTGTTAGCTATGCATTAACATTTTCAGCAATATTATTGACAAATCCTTTAACTGCAGCATTGATAACAGTTGCAGGTGTAATATTCAGTTGCCCTTACGTAGAGGGAAGAGGTAGAATACATATTTTTAACAATAATATTCATAAAACTATATTTAATATTAGCCAATATTTTATAATTTCAGGTATAGGCGGTATTACATATGAATATATAGATAAATTAATTAATGTTGGTTTCGAATTTTTTAACCCAATTGCCTCTATTTTTTCTTTAATTATTTATCTTTTTCTAAACAGTTCATTTATGGCTGAATTAATGGCAATAATATTAGATAAAAAATTTATTGATATTTGGAAAAATAATATATTTGGAATACTTTTTAATATTATTTTGGTTAGTCTTCTTGGAATTATAATCGCATTTAGCTATGACAGCTACGGTGCCGGAGGCATAGTTTTATTCTTTATTCCATTAATGTTTGCAAGATATACCTTCAAGCTATATTTGGATATGAGGAAAAATTATTTTGAAACCATCAATGTTCTTATCAGAGCTATCGAAGCAAGTGATCCTTATACAAGCGGTCACTCGGTAAGAGTCAGCGCTTATGCCGAATGCATAGCAAGAAAGCTTTGCCTTCCGCAAAGTAAAATTGATCTTATAAAAAGTGCTGCACTCCTTCATGATATAGGGAAAATAGGTATAGACAAGAAAATCCTCAATAAAACAGGCAAGCTGGAGGATGAGGAGTATGTTACAATTAAAAAGCATTCTGAAATCGGTGCTACAATAATCTCAGATTTAAGCTTTTTATCTAATATAACTGAAATTATAAAGCATCACCATGAGAGAAATGACGGCAGAGGTTACCCTGACGGTCTCTCTCACGATAAAATTCCCCTTGAAACATCAATATTGACTATTGCAGACTCTTTCGACGCAATGACTACTAACAGACCCTACAGAAACTCACTGGATTTGGACACTGCTTTAAATGAAATCAAAGATAATGCAGGAAGTCAGTTTAATCCCGACATAGTTGAAGATGCAGTTGTTGCCCTAAGAGAGTCTTTTCATAAAATAAATCTAATGTAACGGTGCAGCTATGATTATAGAAATAATACTATTATCCATAATTTCTTTATCCTTATTGTTTTTTATAAAGGGTAAATTCAATATTACGGATTTTAATATAGATATTAAGGGCTATAAAATTTTAATCATTATGGCAGTAGTAGAAATTACTGCTGTATTTTTATTTAAAAAATTCAGCAGCAATAAAATATTGAAAATATTATCAATGAGCTGGATAATATATCCTGCAATATTGGTCGTAACCTTGTTTAACTTTAAGAAGCATTGCATGAAATTATTTTTTATAGGTACACTGTTAAATTTTGTTGCAATAGTCTTCAATGATTTCAAAATGCCGGTATATATTGCAGAAACGGCAGCAAACAGTCAAGCTACTGTTGCCATGCTTAATTCGGGCAAGGATTTGATTCATTCAATGATGACAGCTTCAACACGCTTTAAATTTTTGTGTGATATTATTACAATACCACCTCCATATCCTTTTGTCAAAACTATCAGTATCGGTGATATTTTGCTGTTAGCAGGTGTTTTCATTTTCTGGCAGGAAGCATACAAGGCTAAATCAGATTAGTTAAACATTATTTTACATATTATCAACGAAGCAATTATAGATGACAGATGTGAAATCAATCCCACCTTTATTGCATATCTGGTATTTGTTACACCTATTGCACCGAAATATACAGCGACCGTATAAAAGATTGTTTCGGCGGAACCCATCAAAACAGATGCACTTCGTCCTATATATGTATCTGCCCCGTAATTATCAAGTATCGTTTTTATTATTCCGTATGATCCTCCTCCCGAAAGCGGTTTAACTATTATCAGAGGTAAAAGCTCAGACGGAAATCCCACTGCGGCCGTGACTGGTGACAGCAGCTTAACTATAAATTCCTGGGCACCTGAATGAATAAACAGGTTAATGGCAAAAATTATTGCAATTATATAAGGTAATATTTTTACTGCTGACCTAATGCCGTCATATGCACCTTCTACAAATACAGAATATATATCTACTCCCTTTATCATACCGTAAAATAATATCCAACCTATCAATACAGGTAATATAATGCCTGAAATATTCATTTTACTCTTTCCTTTCATAATATTTGGCAAATAAAACTGCAACTATTGTAGTAAATGTAGTCACTGCCAACGTAGGTATTATTATATCTGAAGGATTTGCCGCACCTGCATCGGCTCTCAATTTAATAACGCTCAGCGGAAGCAGCTGTATAGATGACATATTGATGATTAACAGCATGCACATGGAATTTGTAGCAATTTTTTTTTGTTTATTTATTTTTTGCATTTCCTCCATCGCCTTGATTCCTAATGCTGTTGCGGAATTTCCGATGCCGAACATATTTGCCAATATACACATAATGACTGCATTTATTGATTCCTTGCTATTTTTTATATCGCTAAACAGCATACATATTAAAGGCTTCAAAAAATTTGACAGTTTATCAAGCAGTCCTGATTTTTCAACTATTCGCATTAATCCTGTCCAAAAAGCCATAATCGATATTAAGCTTAGAATCAAGTCTAATGATTTTTGCAGATCGTATAAAACGACCTCCGATACTACCTCCGGCTTACCTGTCATAAAGGAAAAAATAATGCCTAATGCTATTAACCCAAACCATACCTTTTTCATATCCTCCCCCCTTTGCTTTATTATGATTAGTTTTATTAATCAGCAATGATTTTAAAAAAATAAAAAACAAACATAATACTAAATACTATGTTTGTTTTTATATATAAATACATAAATTATTATGTTGTAATATCGCATTCATTGTGTATTTTTTCAACACATATTTCTATTACTCTTTTTGCTTCTGCCTTTGTGACTGTTATGTCAAGATTTTTATATTGTATTCTGCCGCCTTCTTCGGGAATCTCTTCAAAAATCATTGTCAGCCAGCCATTTACTGTAGAAACAACCAGCTCTTCCTCAGGCTCAATATTAAATAAATCAAACATATCATCTATATCTGCATTGCAGGATATAAGATATTTATCGTCACCTATTTTTTTGAACCATTCTATAACCTCATCATGCTCATCCCAGATTTCTCCTACCAGCTCTTCTATTATATCCTCCATGGTCACAAGTCCGGCAGTACCGCCATATTCATCTATAACTATAGCCATATGTGCCTTAGAAAGCTGTAAATCCTTTAAAAGCTCGGAGATCTTTTTATTCGGTGTGACATACAATACATCGGCGACAAGCTTTTTAAAGTCCTTTTCTTTCCTGCTTAAAGATTGATAGAAGTCCTTTTCATGTATTACACCGATGATATGGTCAATGTTATTTTGAAATACAGGAAGTCTGGAATATCCGCTGATTAAAAAGGTTTCCTTGACATGCTCCATTGAATCGTCTTCCTCTACACCAACTATATCGATTCTCGGTGTAAAGATATCTTCAACATCTACATCGGTAAATTCTATTGCCGATCTTATTAAATCACTTTCGCTTTTATTCATTACACCTTCATTTTCAACTTCGTCAATCATTGTAATTAATTCATCCTCTGTTATAGACGGTTTATCTTCTGATTTAAATATCTGATTAACAATATGCTTAATATATGCTGCGATTAAATTCAGAGGTGTAAGAATAAATATAAATACCCTTATTATAGGGGCTGAAAATAATACAATTTTTTCAGGTGTTTTTTTAGCGATACTTTTAGGAATTATAACTCCAAAAACCAAAATCAAGCCGATCATTGCTATTGCTGAAACTGTTATTCCGTTTTTATTATAATACCTGGTAAATATTACGGTAGATAATGATGCTGCAACAATATTTACTGTAATATTACCTATGATTATAGTTGACAATAGCTTATCATAATCATCGATTAACTTCAAAGTCAAGGCTGCCCACCTCTTGCCTGAATTTGCCAAGCCTTTCATACGAATTTTGTTAAAGCTTGTAAATGCTGTTTCTGAGGCAGCAAAATATGCTGACATTAATATCAACATACCTAAAATTATGACCTGACTTATGTCGTCACTTTCCATTATAGTAATTCACTCCCATTTTTTGAAATATTTTTGATTTGTATATTATATAGTATAAAGTAACATTATGCTTGTGTCAATTACTTTATATCTATGATTATTATTCCATTTATATTATGGATAAACAATGTTTGCAATGAAATAATATTTATATAAATATTTTGTATTAATTTATTGTCTGTTATTTTTTTTAATAATAAACCGTTTTCCTCAAAAATTAAGAAATTATTAATTGTTTTATATAAATAAAGTGCTATACTAACAAAAGTAAAGCTTAGTCATGTAAGATTCAGTACTAATGGAGGTAATAAAATTGTTATCATTTATAAGCGGATTTAATTTAGTAATATTGATAATGTTCACAGGCTTTTATTTGTATCAAGTGTTTTATGTCCTTGTGTCATTATTTTATAAAAGTGAAAATTTAATATCTAAAAAAGATCATAAATACGCAGTTCTTATTGCTGCACGTAATGAAAGCGCCGTTATCGGTCAATTAATTGAAAGTATTAAAAAACAAAAATACCCATCTTCACTGATTGATATATTTGTTGTTGCTGATAATTGTACAGATGATACTGCAGCAGTTGCAAGAGAAGCAGGAGCTACAGTTTTCGAAAGATATAATAAGCATCATGTAGGTAAAGGATATGCTTTAGATTATGCATTCAAAATATTAAGTAATAAGTTTAATTACGATGATTATGAAGGATATTTCGTATTCGATGCAGATAACTTGTTGGATGAAAATTACGTTGCCGAAATGAATAAGGTTTTTGACAACGGCTACAAAATAGTAACCAGCTACAGAAATTCTAAAAATTATGATACAAACTGGCTGTCTGCAGGATATTCTCTTTGGTTTTTACGTGAAGCCAGATATCTGAATAATTCCAGAATGATACTTAAAACCGGTTGTGCAATATCAGGTACAGGATTTTTAGTACATGATGATATTATAAAGAAAAATAACGGCTGGAAGCATCACCTGTTAACTGAGGATATAGAATTTTCTATAGACAATGCAATTCAAGGTGAGCTGATTGGTTACTGTGATAATGCAAAAATATACGATGAGCAGCCTTATATTTTCGAACAATCATGGAATCAAAGGTTGAGATGGGCAAAGGGCTTTTATCAGGTATTCGGTAGCTACGGCAAGGACTTAATTAAATGTATTTTTACTAAAAAGAGCTTTTGCTGCTATGATATGCTGATGACTATAATGCCTGCAATGATTTTTTCACTGCTGAGTGTTTTCGTAAATCTTGTTTTTCTATCGGTAGGGCTGATTAACATCGAAACATCTCCTATGATAATACATGAAACCTCAGGTGCAATTATTATGTCAGCCATAAACTCTTATTTTGTAGTATATATATTGGGATTCCTCACAACTATATCGGAATGGAATCAAATTAAAACAACAACATTTAAGAAAATATTTTACACATTTACTTTTCCGATTTTTATTTTTACATATGTGCCAATTTCAATTGTTGCATTGTTTAAAAAAATCGAATGGAAACCTATAACTCACAGCATTGCAAAAACAATCGAAGAAGTAAGATAACGAAATTCATTTTAAGGTTTCTGTCTAATTAAATAGAGGAAACCTTTTTTATTATTTTTTAATCAATATTTAATGGAACAACAGTTGAAGATTTATGAAAATGATGGTATACTATATAAAAAATTAACTTTGTGGGGAAAATGTAATGGATGTTATAAGTATAGTTGTTCCTGTATATAACATGGAAAGGTATTTAGAGAGATGCTTAAACAGTATCATGCAACAAACCTATACTAATATTGAAATTATACTTGTTAATGATGGATCAAAGGATAATAGTCTGCAGATTTGTTTGGAGTACCAGAAAAAAGATGCCAGAATTAAAATAATTGATAAACAAAATGAAGGAGTATCGGTTGCAAGGAATGTAGGTATGGATGCTGCTACGGGAAAGTATATCGGATTTGTAGATCCTGATGACTGGATTGAGCCTGAAATGTATAAAAGTATGCATGATACAATCAAGAGCAATAAATGCGATATTGTATTTTGCAATTATTCAAAGGATACTAAAATAAGCAACTCTCCCAGACTATTTAAGACTAAAAAGGATGTTTTATACAAGAGTGACATTATTGACGAGTTCATCAGCAATATGATTGGAATAGAAGATATTCTGCCTAAATACTACAATATAATGGGTTGTATATGGCGATGTTTATACAGGAAGGATTTTATCGTAAAGCATAATTTAAAATTCATACCCGGAATTACTATCATGGAGGATTTGATTTTTACTGTAGAAGCGCTTATTAATTGTGACAAAATCTGCATTGACCGCGGTGTATGGTACCATTACATGCAAAATAAAACATCTTCTTTGCATACATATATTGAAAATATGTGGTCTGATCAAATTATTGTCCATGATACCTTAGAAAGACTCCTGATTTCTGCCGGTCTCATCGATTATTTAAGGCACAGGCTGGACAGCAGATATATTGCAATGGCTGCTTGTTCAGTAGGTAATGAGCTGTATCGCAGCAGTGCTAATATTAAAGATAAAATGGATGAAGTAAAGGTTATAATTAATGATACAAAGCTTAAGGCTGCACTGGACAGGGCTAAAAAATACAAAATTGACAATATTAAATATATAAAAAATAAGGATGAAATAGCAAAGGAAACTAAGGAAGCCAAAATAATTAAGAGTCTGATAAATTTTATAGGTTCACAGGAAAAAAGCAGAGAATAAATTTTCTCTGCTTTTTAAATATATAATTATTTTATATAGGTTTTGTTGACATAAGCACTTGTTGTGGATCTTAACAAGCTTGAATAGCTCAGCTTGAATTCTACAATGTCTCCAACCTTGTATTGTTTATCGCTTTTTGTAACGTCCAGTATCAAGTGATCTGAGCTTCCGCCCAATATGTCTATTTTAGAGTCTATAGGATGCAGGTTGTCAGAATCTACGTCCTGTTTGCCTACTGCTAATATGGCTCTTTTTATTATTCCTCTGTCTTCATATACAGGTCTGTTTCCAAAAGCATCAACTCCCGTTTCTCCAATCGGAACAGATTGTTTTTCCTTAAGCTCAATTATTTCTGCTTCCAAAACGAAAGCATCATCATAAAAGCCTTCGAGTATCTGGCTGTAAGCTGTCTCATCACCTAACAGGAATGCTTCGCCTACTCTTAAATTGTTTATTCCCTTCGGCAATTCCTTTTTACCAATCAGATGCAAGGAGCTTGAGTTGCCTCCGGATATCATTTCAAGCTTTATGTTAAATTTATTTTCTATTTTCTTAGCAATTTCAATTAATTGAGTTAAATTTTCATTTTTAGGTATAACTGCACCGTAGCAGGTTAAATTAACACCTATTCCGTACAGCTTTATGTTTTTAAGCTTTAATATTTCTTCTACGGTATTGAATATCTCATCTTCATTTTTGAAGAAGATTCCTTCTCTTAAGTCACCTAAATCAATCATTAAAAGAATGTTGTGTACTTTGTTTTGTGACATGGCAGCTTCATTTAATTTTTTGATTGTAGATAACTCAGAATTCAGAGATAAATCTGCATAGCGTACAACATCGTCAGCCTCTGAACCCATAGGCAATCTCAAAAGCACTTTACCTTTTTTAGAATTTACATACTTCTTAAGGTTTTGTACACGTGAATCTGCTAAAAAGTCAATATCTGATGCTTCGAGGACTTTATATATTTCTTCGTCAGCACAGTAACCTTTAGTTACAATCATCAGAGAACAGCCTGTGCTTTTCACCATTTCAGATATTTTATCAAGATTATTTTTAATTTTGTTTAAATCAATCACTAATTGTGGATACATAGCATTCTCCTATTTATATTATTCTTAGGCTCTTCTTCATCAATAACAGAGCATCCTCCGGATACTTCTTAGACAATACACCGAGGGAAGAAAAAATATAGTCTTCATCTATCAATATTTTTGCTGCTACAGTAGGATACAGTTCTAGTCCTTTTCCATGGGTACATACTTTTTCAAGAATTTTGACCTTGTTAGGCAATCTTGTCAAAGCTCCGCCTGTTCCTATGATATATTTTATAGCAGTCAAATCCTTACCTTCAGCAACAGTTTTCTTGCCGCTGGCTCCATACAAGTATCTCATTTGTCCTGCATGTCTTTCAAGTGAAGTAAGTACCGCTTCACGTGTCAGTCTTTCAACAAATTCTTTCTCTCTGTCAGTTTCAGGGATTGGCTTATACGAAGATAATATTTCATCCGCGTCCGGAAATTCCTTTTTCAATTCTTCAATTCCTATTTTATCAACAACATGATTTACATTGACGAAAACTCCCAAGTCGCCCTCGACAGTTCTTTTTGCTTCAGGCTCAGGGCTTATTAATATTGAATTTATTTCTTCACTGCCTTGAGTTACAGAATGAACATCCGTAGTTGCTCCTCCGACATCAAAAATTACCAAGTCTCCTAAATCTTCCTTCAATACTTTCGCAGCTTCCATTACAGCACCCGGTGTAGGGATGATCGGACCCTTTACCAGTTCACGAACCTTGGTCATGCCCGGTGCATGAATGATATGCTCTTCAAAAGCATCCTGTATAACCTTTCTTGTCGGTTCTACAACAAGCATGTCTATCTTTGGATATACGTTTTCTACCAAATACAGCTGTACTCCGGCTTCTTCACACATCTCTTTTACTTCTTCCTGGTTTTCAATATTACCTGCATAGATTATAGGTGTCTTTAATCCCATTGACAGAATCATTTCCATGTTGTCAAGAGCTGTTTCTCTTTCACCATAGTCTACACCGCCTGCTACCAGAATAATATTTGGATTTATTTCTTGAATCTTTTTCAAATCAGTCCTTCTTAATCTTCCCGAAGTGACCATTTTTATGATACCACCGGCTCCAAGAGCTGCTTCTTTTGCCGCACGAACAGTCATATCATATACAAGACCATGAACGGTCATTTTTAAACCACCGGCGGCACTACTTGTAGCAAGCATATCATCCCATGTTATGTCGTCTGCATGTAGATTTTCTTTCAAGCTATTAATAGCACCCTTGAGTCCAACCGTTACATCGCCCTCTAACACAGTGGTAGGCGCCTGCCCTTGCCCGACAAATGTCGGGCTGGGTGTGCCTATTCCATTAAATGCATTAACTACTGTAGTGGTGCTGCCGATCTCGGCTACCAATACATTAATTTTCACTATGCGTTCTTTTCCCTTCTTCTCTTTACTAAGAAACTTGCTACATCTATACCATGTGATCCTCTTCCGAATCCAGCATCAAGTCCTGCATCAACTGCTATTTCATTAGTAACCTGAGTACCGCCGCATACGATCATGACTTTGTCTCTTATGCCTTTTTCTATGCAAAGGTCATTGATTTTTTTCATGTTTTTGATATGAACATCATCATGAGTGATGATTGTACTTAAAAGAATAGCATCAGCTTTAGTTTCAATAGCAGCGTCAACTAATTTTTCAACAGGGCATGAAGTTCCGAGATATTCATATTTTATACCGAATCCTTCAATACCGCCATGCTTGATATCCAATGTTTCTTTCATACCAACTGAGTGTTCGTCCTGACCAACTGTAGCAGCAACAACAAACATAGGTTTTTCTTGAATATCATCTCTTATTTCTTTCTGAGAAAGAACTTCAATTTTTACAGGTATTACTAATTCATTTACATCGATATCAAAGTTTACTTTACCTTTGATTTCTACGTAAGTACCTTCTGATGGATGCATGCATTGTTTATGGCAAACAGTAACATCTTCAAGGCCCATTTTTTCACCGCATTTGATAGCAGCAAATTCAGCTGTTCTTTCATCTAAAGGTAAGAATATTGACAATAATACAGTACCGTCTGCTCTCCATTCAACTTCTGGTTTAACAAGGTTTGTATCATAGTATTTTTCAACTTCTTTAAGTCTTACATTAACATTGTCATGTTCATCTAATTCATCGATATATTGAATCTTTGAACGATCCTCGAATGTATCTCCGCCTATTGCATCACTAGCTTTAGCGAATTGTTTTGGAATGTTGTTGTATCCATAGTGAACTGATACAGGAGCGAAGTAATCTTCATCTCTTTCGTAAACGAATCCGTAACCGATACCGCCTTCGATTTCTCTTGCGATACCGTCACCGTTTCTTTCAGGATATTTACCGCTGTCTATGAAAAAGCCTTCCTGTACGGCTTTGAAGAATCCGCCAACTTCAAGGATTTCTTCCATGAACATTATTGCTCTTTCTTTTAATTCTCTTACTTCTTTACCCAGAGGTCCTTCTCTGTCAAGCTTAACCATTTCTCTTAAGCCGTCCATACCTGTAAGTGATTGTTTAGCTGTCATGATACCGGCAATGTTGTTATAGTGCCATGGCACGTTTCTTCCTTCGTCAGGAGTGATTGTTGATTGAATATCAGCACTTGTAAGTCTTGATATCATCATGTTCATTGTGTGAGTTACAGCAGCTTCACGTGTATCTGATTCCATGTATTTAGTGTTTTGCTGAGCTCTCATCTTGTATTCTCTGAAGAAATCACGAAGAGCAACAGCATAAGGTAAGTCAAGTCTCATACAAGGAGCCGGAGGAGCTGTTGGAGGAACTGTTGACAATGCTATATTTTCAGGTTTAATACCTACTTTTCTAGAGAACATTGAGTTGATAGCATGCTGTACCATCAATTCAGGCATAACCTTCCAAGCCTGCATAGCAGTAGCATTAGCGTTGTGAGCTCCGTCTATCTGAAGCATGTCAGCCCATGCCATTATCTTCTTAGCTTCGCAAGCATCGCAGAAAGATCTTACCATATTAACGTTTCTGTACAATACATTGTATTGAGGGTCTTGGTGAGCGCCGTTAATGCCTTCTTCAGCGAACATAACAGCTATATCAGGACCAGCAACACCTGAAATGTATGAGTGGAAGTTAATTGGACGACCAACTTCATCTTCGATCATATCACAAGCTTTTCTACTAGCTCTTACCTGTTTTCTTGTAACCATGATACCACCGATACCTTGGTTAGTACCTTCAAGCAATGAGTCAATGTGTGACTGTCCTGCAGTTCTGATAACCATTAAGTGGTCAGCACCGTGCCAAGCAGCCATACGCATTCTTCTTATATCATCTTCAAATCTACCGGAAGCTATTTCTGTTGTGATTACACAGTCCGGCTGAGGATCAATATATCCGAAGCCTCTGCTTCCCGGAAGAGGAATAGATTTTGTCAAGCTTTCTGAAGTTTCATGATATTCGAAATCACCGATTTGTCTAGTTTCATTTCTACCATCTCTCCAGTGCCATCCACGTCTTCTTGGTTCATATTTGTCTAAGTCTTTTAATAATTCTTTAATATCTATCTTTTTGTTTGGATCAAGTTTCATCTATATGCCCTCCTTAGAATAATGAATCTACATCTTCCCAGTGTCTTCCGTTTGCAAGTTCAAGACCAGCTTCACGAACAGATACACCTAATTTTTGTGATAATCTCCATACCACATTACCGGCACCCTTACCCATCAAACCTTTGTTCATAACTCCTTCAACAATCGGTTTAACTTCGATGCTGGAGAATCCCATTCTTAAAAGTACACTTCTTTCAACTGAAGGTGTAGTATTCTTTTTACCTAATTCAAGAAGAGGGTCAACAATTTGTTCTGCTAAACTCCAAAATCTATTATATAATTCTTCATCAGATAAGTTAGCTAAGTGCGCTCTTCTTTGAGCGTAATCGTCAGCTCTTTTCATATTTTAAATCCTCCTGTTTTTTAATTTAATATTTATTTTACAACTTAACTTTAATATAATTTAATACTTTAAAATAACGTCAGCTATTTATTCAGCTTAAACTCAAAAATCCGCAAATAGGCGTATTTTAATACGCCTTTGCAAAATTTTTTACTACATATTTAAGTATCGATTAACTTAAAGAAGCAATTGCATTTTTTACAAATTCTACGTTTGAATTAGTTTCTACTGCAAGGAATTCAATATCTTCCTCAGTAGGTGTTACTTTATATGTTGCCAATGCATTTTTAATCAATGATCTTCTCATATGATTTAAGTCAGCATCTACTGCTTTTATTAATGACGGATGAGACGGTAATATTATATTTTTGCCCGGTACTTCATCCTTAGGATCGCCAAACAATATTTCTATACCATTTTCTCTTGCAAAAGAAAGCTGCGGCTGAACATGTTTACCTGCTCCTGTATATTCAGTTTCCTGAACAACTATCATTTGATCCTGATCCATTTCCTGAGCTAATGAGAAAGCTGCTGTCAATGCAGTATTTCCTGCAGGTCCTTTTTCTAATCCCTCAAGAATTGCCAAAGTTTCAGTTATATAGAAAACTTCTCCTTGATGGATTGTTACATATCTGTCCATATATCTTAACGGTCTTGCTGCTGAACGAGGAACGTCAGATCTGTCAGGCCAAGTAGTAAACGGCATACCAAAGCCTGTATGACCGGTTGTAAATGATTTTTTGTTGAACTGTGTATCTGCTGCCATATGTAAGCCTGATAGGTCAACACTCGCACCAAATACCTTAGACTGTGCTCCGGCCTTTCTTAGTCCTCTTGCAGTACCTGTTAAGTTACCTCCGCCTGCATTTGTAGCAACTACAACATCAGGGTCCTTACCGTATTTTTCTCTGAATTGCATTGCAATTTCATATCCGAGAGTTTCTACTCCTGCTATACCAAATGGTGTATACAAGGAAGCATTGAAGTATCCTGTCTCTTCAAGAAGAACAAGGAATGAATAGAATAATTCAGGTCCAACAGAAAGCTGTACAACTTCTGCTCCCAAAGCTTCGCATTTTCTTGCCTTTTCAACTATTTCAGGCTGTCCGATTCCCTTTGAATCATAGCATTCCTGAACTATTATACATTTTAATCCTGCCATAGCAGCCTGTGATGCAACAGCAGCTCCGTAGTTTCCGCTTGTAGCAGCTATAACACCTTTATAGCCGAGTCTCTTAGCATGGTATACTGCAGTTGCTGCTCTTCTTGCCTTAAAGCTTCCGGAAGGATTTGATGCTTCATCCTTTATGAATATTCTTGCACCTTTTCCTGCAGGAGCGCATTTTCTTGCTAAAGCAGTTAAATTTTTAAGCTCTAATATAGGAGTATTTCCAACACCTGTGTTATATTGTATCTGTTGTATTTCCTCAAGAGAATATCCGGTTTCTCTCATCATTTTTTCAAAATCAAATGCTATTGAACCGCTTTCAAATGTTGAATAGTCAATACCTACTGATTTTTTCATTATTTCGGGTCTTCTTGCCATTACTGCTGCATAGCTCATATCCTTACTCATTAGATTCACCTCCAAATAATATGCTTTTGACTTGGTCTCCAACCTTTAAAAGCTCAGGAACAAATTTACCGAAGTCATGCTTGTAATATGGATTAGCTTCTAATAATTTACCGTTTTCTAATCTTCCTGTTCTTGTTACAACAGTCACTTCATCTCCGACATTTGCATCCTTTTGCAAATATCCTTTTACCCATAATTCCAAAGGAACCTTTTTTGTATCTTCAGGCACCTGTGGTGCTCTTTCTGATGGTTCTAATACAATTTTGTGTATTAATACCCATTCACCTTTTTTTATCATTTTGATAAACACTCCCATTCTATATATTTTTTTATATTGTCATTCATGTTGTATATTATAATAACAAAACATATAACCAATATATCAATAATTATATAAAACTATAAGATAAAGAATTTTAGTATGTATTCTTTATCTTATAAATATCATTTATATATGTTTAAAATGAAAAACACTATTTATTATTTTACTATTTTGCAAGCAGGATCGATAAGTTCTCTCATATCTCCCATTATTGCTCTTGGAACCGGTAAAGTAATCATTGATTGTAAGCCCGGTTTAGCATTGATGATTTGAGGAATCATATTTACGCACATTGCAATTGTTCCGATTCCGCCAGGTACTTCAGGTGAGTTAACCATATTGATGTTTGGAACACCTTTGATTATTACATAGTCGCCTGTTTGAACTCCAACTTGTTCAGGTTCGATTTGTTGTGGGTGATCCATTTCTATTTTCAATTCTCCGTCAACATATCCAAATCCCTTCATAGCAACACCTGCAACATTACCTGCTTTAGCGAAGCCATATGGAGATTTTCTGTCAACATCAGTTACTATTGGATCCATTGATTGAGTAACTTTGTCAACTTTCCAACCGATAGCGTCAGCTATCATGTTGATTGATTCGTGGAATCCAACGTGACCAGCCAAATGTCCTGTTTCAACGCCTTTTTTGAACTCATCAACAGTTATACCGATACCTTGTTCTTCCATAACTGTAGGTCCGAATGGAGATAAGCTGTTAACTCTTCTTGATACGATGTGATCAACTGATTCGCAGCAGCCTGTCATTACTACTACAAGTAAATCCATGATTAAACCTGGGTTAATACCTGTTCCGAGTATTGATACTCCGTTAGCTTTTGCTATTTCATCCAATTGCTTAGCTAATTCAGGCTCTTGTGCTTGTGGATATGACATTTCTTCAGCACTTGATACAACGTTGATTTTTTTCTCTAAAACGAATTTT
>DAIUCB010000033.1:0-15762 GCA_036846385.1 Bacillota bacterium
ATAGTTGCACTTACATCAATCGGAAAGGATCCTACAAATGTTGCGGGATACAATCTTCTGACACCCCTCGGAGATTATGAGAAAACAATTTGGCAGGGAATGAACGGTCCTATATGGGCTCTCATTGCACTTGATTCCGGAAATTACGAAATGCCTGAAAACCGAGATGCAAAGACGCAGGCTACAAGAGATATGTATATAAACAGAATTCTTGAATGTCAGCTCCCCGACGGAGGGTGGTCTTTATTTGGAGGTACTTCTGCTGCATCTTCAGGCGACGGTATATCCGATCCCGATATAACGGGTATGGCTCTTCAGGCACTTGCTAAATATCAAGATCGGACTGATGTCAAAAAAGCAACAGAAGAATCACTTATGTGCATGTCAAAGAGGCAGAACGCAAAGGGAGGATTTTCAAGCTGGAGTACTGAAAATTCCGAAAGCTGTGTGCAGATGATGGTTGCACTTTGTGAGTTGGGTATACCACTTGATGATTCAAGGTTTGTTAAAAACGGATATACCATGCTTGATAATCTTATGAACTTCTACATTAAAGGCAATGGATTTTTACATACCGCAAAGGGCAGTGGTTCTAATATGATGGCTACCGAACAAGCCTTTTACGGTTTGGTTGCGGCTAAAAGAGTAAGAGAGAAAAAAAACAGCCTTTACCGAATGAGTGATTCCTTGAAAATATCTGATTCTACATCAGAAACCGATGTTTTAATAGGTCTGCCAAACAAAAATCCCGATGTTACTCCCGTTACGATTACAGCACCGGGACGAACCTTTGATGATATCACCGGCGTAAATGCGCATAAAAATCAGCCCGCAATAGAAGCTTTGTCATCGAGAAAAATAATTAACGGCAAGACAGATAACCTGTTTATGCCTGATGACACAATGACAAGAGCCGAGTTTGCCGCAATTGTGGTGCAAAGCTTGGGGCTTAAGCCGAAAGCAAGCAATAAATTCACCGACGTATCTATGTCCTCCTGGTATGCGCCGTATGTAGGAGCGGCAAACAGCTATGGCATCGTAAGCGGAAAAACCGGTTCTGAGTTTGATCCCGAAGGCACAATAACAAAACAGGAGGCAGCATTGATGGTAACACGTGCAGCAAAGCTTTGCGGCATGAATACAGATATCGAAAAGGGAGCTGTAAGAGATGTTTTGGCGCAGTTTGATGACTATACAGATTCTGATGGCTGGGCACGTGCATCACTTGCGTTTTGCTATCAGCAAAATATTCTTGAACAGTCTGAACTGAAGATACAGCCGCATGATTTGATTAGCCGCTGTGAAGTGGCACAGATGATTTTTAATATGCTGGGAGTATGCAGACTATTGTAACAATCTATGAGTTTGGAGGTAAAAATGAAATTTAAAATTACAAGAAGCAAAGCTTTAGCAGCATTAATGATTGTTGCTGTTCTTGTTTTTGCATTCTGGTACGGAGGCAATGCACCGGGACTTCAAGGCTTTAATATAACTAAGCATGATGTACAGCAACAAGAGGATATAAAAAATGATATAAATAATATATCTCAGGAGAGTCAAAAGACAGGTGATACGAGTAAATCCGCTGAGCTTCAAAAAACAGAGGAAGCTCAGCAAACGGATAAGGTAAAAAAAGATGAGAAGATTTTATGCGAAGAAAAGGCTTCAAAAGAGGTTGCAAAGGCTGAAAAGAAACCTGCTCCTGATTTAAAATCACGTCCGGGCGGTACAGAGGGCGGGCTTAGCGCTGATGAAAAGATTGAGCTTGCAAAAAAATTATCAGAAAATTCATCGTCTCCGGGAGTTCAAAAGGGTTCTAAAAGCTACTCCGAATCTCAGGGAATGGTGATAGATGATGCTACAGGGAAGGATAAATATATGACCGACCCTGTTCCCGAGGGTAAACCTGTGCCTGTAGAGCCTCAGGATGTAGAAATTTCTGATATTGAGCATACATGTACGCTTTCCGTCAGATGCGATACTATTTTGAATAACATAGACTGGCTTGACAAGGAAAAGGTGGAGCTTGTGCCTGAGGATGGAGTGATATATGCTGCAAAGACAGTTAAATTTTATGAGGGAGAAAGTGTATTTAATGTTTTGCAGCGGGAGATGAAAAAATCAAAAATACACATGGAATTTTCAAACACACCAATTTATAATTCGGTATATATTGAGGGAATAAACAATTTATATGAATTTGACTGCGGAGAATTGTCAGGATGGATGTACAAGGTAAACAGCTGGTTTCCGAATTACGGCTGCTCTCGTTATCAGCTGAAGGAGGGGGATGTGATAGAGTGGGTTTACACATGCAACCTTGGAATAGATGTAGGCGGATATTATTCTGTGGGGTCATGATATGAAGGATGCGTTTTCTAATTATCATCCGCTCGTAAATTTTTCGTATTTTACGTTTGTATTTGGATTTTCCATGGTATTCATGCACCCTGTCTGCCTTTTTATATCGCTTTTTTGTGCATTCACATATTCGATTTCACTCAAGGGCAAAAAGGCCGTGAAATTTAATTTTTTATTTCTTCTTCCGACTCTTCTGGTTACTGCCCTTATAAATCCGGCATTTAACCATGAGGGAGTTACCATAATTACATATTTAAATTCCGGCAATCCGCTGACACTGGAATCCATAGCATACGGCATTGCTGCCTCTGCAATGCTGTCATCAGTGGTGTGCTGGTTTTCATGCTATAATGAAATAATGACATCTGATAAATTTGTATATCTGTTCGGCAGGATAATTCCTTCGATGTCACTTATATTGTCCATGACGCTTCGCTTTGTTCCAAAATTCAAGGCTCAGATCAGGGTAGTATCTGACGCTCAGCGCCTTATCGGACGGGATGCTTCGAACGGTGGAATTTTGGAGAGAGCAAAGCATGGTATTACAATATTGTCTGTTATGATTACGTGGGCTATGGAAAATGCGATTGAAACAGCTGACAGCATGAAAAGCCGCGGCTACGGACTGCAGGGACGAACTGCATTTTCCATCTATAGCTTCGATAAAAGAGATAAAAAAGCATTTGCTGCAATTTTAATATTGGGATGCTATGTAATGATTGGGGGGATTTCAGGAGGATTCAAATGGAAATATTTCCCTACCATGAAAGGAACGCCGGTAAATATTTTTGCAACAACTCTTTATCTTGCTTACATGGTACTTTGCCTTGTACCGGTTATAGCTGACAGAAAGGAAGAACAGCAATGGAAAGCTACTCAATTGAAAATTTAACTTTTGCATATCCGGAACAAAGCAGGCGTGTTCTTGATGACATATCACTTAAAATCAATAAAGGGCAGTTTATCGTTCTCTGTGGTCCGTCAGGGTGTGGGAAGACTACTCTTTTAAGGCAGCTTAAAACAGTTCTCAGACCGCACGGAGCAATAAGCGGCATTGTAAATTTTGAAGGAAGATATATTGACAGCATCAGTCAGCGAGAGCAGTCTGAAAAAATAGGCTTTGTATTACAAAGCCCGGAAAATCAGATTGTAACCGATAAGGTTTGGCATGAGCTAGCCTTTGGATTGGAGAGCCTCGGATATGATAATAAGACAATTCGTCTGCGCGTTGCTGAGATGGCATCTTTTTTTGGTATACAAAACTGGTTTTACAAGAATGTAACAGAGCTTTCGGGAGGACAGAAACAGCTTTTGAATTTGGCATCCATCATGGCTATGCAGCCGTCGGTACTGATACTCGATGAACCGACAAGTCAGCTTGACCCAATAGCATCTTCTGATTTTCTGGCCACCTTAGGAAAAATAAACAGAGAGATAGGCACGACGGTCATACTTACCGAACATCGATTAGAGGATGCCATGATGCTTGCTGACAGAGCTGTTGTGATGGATATGGGAAAAATTATAGCTGACGGTTCTCCCAAAGAGGTAGGACAGATGTTAAGCTGTGAAAATCATAAGATGTTTCTTGCCATGCCTGTTCCCATGCGTGTTTATGCATCAGTGCCAAACGAACTCGAATGCCCTATTTCTGTAAGGGAAGGGCGTGAATGGCTCGATAAATTTTCACAAACCAATAAATTGAAAGACACAGCCAATGATTCTAAAAGGCTTCAAAAGCAGGAAAGCAAGGTTGCCGTCGAGTTAAAGGAAGCATGGTTTAAATATGAAAAAAATCTGCCTGATGTAGTCAAGGGTGCATCTATTAAGTCATATGAGGGGGAAATACTTGCCATCCTCGGAGGAAACGGTACGGGAAAAACAACAACGTTGTCGCTAATCTCAGGCATTCTAAAGCCCTACAGAGGGGAGGCTATGATATGCGGCAGAAAAGCTTCAAGCATACCGGACAATGAAAGGTTTAACGGCTTGCTGGGAGTTTTGCCGCAGAATCCTCAAGCACTGTTTGTGAAAAATACGGTTGAGCTTGATTTGTATGAGATGGTGAAGGGCAGAGGGTTTACAAAAGAGGAGCAGAAAAAAAGAGTAAAGAAAGTGTCTGAGCTGTGTGAACTGACAAACCTTATGGACCATCATCCCTATGATTTGTCGGGAGGTGAGCAGCAGCGCGCCGCACTTGCCAAGGTTCTGCTTCCGGAGCCGAAAATTCTCATCATGGATGAACCTACAAAGGGAATGGATGCAGAGTTCAAACAGATTTTTGCCGGAATACTTAATAAGCTCTCAATAAAAGGTGCATCAGTTATCATGGTCAGTCACGATATTGAATTTTGCGCTGAATATGCACACAGGTGCGCTCTGTTTTTTGACGGAGGAGTGGTGACCGAAGGTACGCCGGAAGCTTTCTTTTCAGGCAATAATTTCTATACGACTGCTGCCAACCGAATGGCTAGGCATCTGCTGCCGGGAGCAGTGACGGCAGAAGCTGTCATAAAATCATGTGGAGGTAATATACCGCCTGAAATCAATGATAATGATGATAGGGATATGTCTGATTATGATGATTCCAATGATGATAAATCAGATATATCTCTGCGAGAGAAAAGGAAAATAAGTTTTGACAGGCTGAGAAAAATATTTGCAGTTGTTTCGTTCATAGCGTTGGTTATAATTTTTAAGCAAGGATTTCCTGCCATATCTCACTTTGCATGGACAGGTCTTACAGGAAAATCGGATTTAATTACATTCGGCAATTCAAAGGAAAAGTGGCAATATGTGTTTTTTATTTCAGCATTTATCGTATCATCGACTGTATTTTGCTTATCTGTTTTTAAAAAAAGCGACCGTTCACCACAGATTGTGCTGCAGGTTGAAAAAGACCGACGAAAACTGTCCAAGCGTACTATTGCTGCGGCTGTACTAATACTGCTGTTGATTCCGCTGACAATTTTTATCGGTGTGTTTTACTTGGGAGACCGTAAATATTATTTCATATCGCTTATTATAATTCTTGAAACTATGATTCCATTTGTTATGATATTTGAAGGCAGAAAGCCTCAGGCGAGAGAACTGATAGTAATTGCGGTTTTATGTGGATTGGGAGTCGCAGGAAGAGCTGCGTTTTTCATGCTGCCTCAGTTCAAGCCTGTGGCTGCTATTGTTATTATATCAGGTGTAGCCTTTGGCGGAGAGAGCGGCTTTATGACAGGAGCTTTAACGATGTTTGTTTCTAATATGCTGTATGGTCAGGGACCTTGGAGCCCATGGCAGATGTTTGCTATGGGCATCATAGGGTTTTTGGCGGGTGTATTGTTCCGAAAGGGACTGTTGAGGCGTGATTGTATATCTCTTGCAGTATTTGGAGGCATATCGGTTTTTTTCATTTACGGAGGCATTATGAATCCTGCATCTGTAATAATTTTTCAATCGAATGTCACATGGTCAATGATTGTGACTTCCTTTGTTATGGGTGCTCCCTTTGATTTGATTCATGCAGGAGCGACTGTTTTTTTTCTGCTCATCATTGGAGAGCCGATGCTTGAAAAATTGGACAGAATCAAGGTGAAATACGGATTGGCAAACCCAACTTACATCCATATGGATTAGGAGAGGAAAATATTAAGACACCGCTAATATGGCGGTGCCTTTTACTGTAAAAAATAAAGAAAAAACTTCTCGACAATACGTGTCAATACGTATATAATATAACTATGATAAGGAAAGGAGTTATTGAAATGCCAATGACATCTAAAGAAATGATAAAGCTGTTGGAGCAAAATGGTTTTAAATGTATAAGACAAAATGGTTTTAAATGTATAAGACAAAATGGTTCACATAAATTTTTTATAAATGAAAAAACTAAACGAATGACAACAGTTCCTTATCATAGTAACAAAAATTTACCGAAGGGGACAGAACAGAAAATATTAAAAGATGCAGGGCTAAAGTAGCTCCGTTGTTTCCTATATTTTGTTAGCACATGAATCAATAAACGAGGTGGATTTAAATAATTCCATCACTCATTAAAAAAGAGAGGGGTCTTATTTTGAAAAAGTTATTCTATCCGGCTATTTTTCAGGCGGAAGAAAATGAAAAATATTCTATATTTTTTCCTGATATTCAAGGATGCAATACTTGTGGAGATAATATGGAAGACGCATATGAAATGGCGTTTGATGCATTAGGAATTATGTTAACGTATTTAGAGGACAATAAATTACCTATTCCTAAACCATCAAAACCGCAGGATATAGTTTTAGAAGACGGTCAATTTATAGTTGTAATAGAATTTAATATGATGGATTATAAGAAGAATCACAGCTCACAAGCTGTAAAGAAAACTCTTACAATACCATCTTGGCTGAACGACATGGCAATAGAGAAGAATATAAATTTCTCGCAAGTATTGCAAGATGCATTAATGAATAATTTAGACCTTAAATAAAGAACTCATAAGCTATTGTATCAACCGAAGAAGGTCAGGAAGACCTGATAATTAATCAAATTTATTGACCATTAAGTTAAAAAATGTTAAGCTGGTAATAATAAATAGATTGTAAAATGAGGTAAAAAATGGATAGATTATATTTGCTTCACTATGTAGATTATACATTGTTGAATGCTGTTGCTAACTGGGAAGATAAAGATATTATGCGAAGAAGCAATTGAATTGAATAGCTTTGGAGATAGGCTTTTTAGCAAATCTGGAGCAGGCTCATTTTATGCAATAGGATTGAAAAATAAAGGTATTGGTATAGCTGTGAAAGTGGAAGATTGATGTTCGGAATATGTTCCTCCGGTTGTAATCAGCATATTGCTACAGTTAAATGTTATAGATATATGTGAATCAAGAAAATTAAGTCAATATTTAGATTATAATATATATAATTATAAAAATGAAATAGTTGGATTTAAAGAAATAGATTTTAAATTAGAGTCTAAAAAAATAATATAGAGGGTGATAAAATGTTTAATGATTTGCAGTTTTTAAAGATTGATTTACCAGAAGATATACTAAAGTTAAAATGCAATGGAGATTTTGATAAAGCTATAAAGTTAATAGATATTAAATTAAAAAAAGACATTCCGGTAGCTTTGAAAAAAAGGTTGGAATTAGAAAAAGAAATTATATCAGTCATAAAAGGAGAATATCCATATTCATTTGAACAGGCTTTAGAATTGCTGCAAAAAAATATTAAAGATTTTAAAGAAAAGGAATTAATTGAATTGCAGGAAGAAAATGCCGTTGACTGGATATTTATTAATGGTAAGGAATATTTTATTGAGAGCTTCTACGATAATTTAATTATAACTAAACAAGAGATAGCCTGTAGACAAATAGAGATTGTCAATTCAGAATCCGATAAAAAAAAGCAGCAGCTTTTAGATGATAATGTTAAAAGAATGAAAGAAAATCAGAACATTGCATATCACTTTTGTGTTAGAGCTTCTTTAAAAATAAAAGAGGAATCTGCTAGATTGGATAAGACCGTAAAGGTCTATCTACCTGTGCCTAACAATGCACAGCAAGTAAAGAATGTTAAAATAATAAAAACTGAACCTAAATCTAAATTCATAGCTCCATTTAATTTCCCTATTAGAACAGTATATTTTGAAGAGGAGTTAAAACCAAATCAAGAATTTATGGTAGAATATTCATATGAAACTCATATGAAATATATTGAGCCAGATCCAGTGGAAGTTAGCGAAATTCAACCATCTTTTAATACCGATGAACTAGCTCCCCATATAATGTTTTCTCCATACATAAAGGAACTATATAAGGAAATAGTTGGGATAGAAAAAAACCCTTTAATTAAAGCAAGAAAAATTTACGATTTTATTACTACTAAAATTAAATATTCCTATGTACGGAAGTATTTTACTATATTAAATATTTCTGAATATGCTGCTCTAAATATGAAAGGAGATTGTGGAGTACAGGCAATATTATTCATAACATTATGCAGATATGGAGGAATTCCTGCAAAATGGCAATCAGGGCTGTATGTAACTCCATACAATGTAGGAGGTCATGACTGGGCTCAATTTTATATAGAACCATATGGGTGGCTTTTTGCTGATTTATCATTTGGAGGGAGTGCTTATAGAAAAGGCAAAATGGATAGGTGGAACTTTTACTTTGGAAATCTTGATCCATTTAGGATGCCGGCTAATTCTGAATTTCAGAATGAACTTGAGCCCCCTAAAAAGCATTTAAGATATGATCCATACGATAATCAATATGGAGAATGCGAGTATGAGGACAGAGGATTGCGCAGAGAAGAATATATAACCAATAATATACTTGTTGATATGAAAGAAATAAGATTTGAAAAATAGTTACTTTTAAATTAAAAGAATATTGTAGGATACAAAATTACAATTTTGGTATCAGGATAGGAGGAAACATTTATTATGCTTATTGCTGATTTTCATGTAGATACTCTGAACAGACTTCTTCAGCTAAAAAGTAGTAAAGATAGTGAAGAGAGCTTGTGGAGAAACAAGGGTCATATTGATATAGAAAGGCTTATTAAAAGCAATTATATTGCAGAATTTTTTGCTTGCTTTGTTGATTTAGGAAAGGATCCTATAGGAAATAGCCATTATGATGATGTATTGTCCATGATAGATATATTTAATTATGATATTGATAAGCATGGTGATAAAATAGCATTTGCAGGGTCTTGTATAGATTACGAAACAAATAAAAAAAGTGATAAATTATCCGCCATATTGACTTTGGAAGAGGGAGGAGTAATAGAAGATAAAATAGAACGAGTAGATGAACTTTATAATAATGGGATTAGAGCTATAACATTAACATGGAATTATGAAAACTGCCTAGGATATCCAAACCATATGTGGAATTATCAATACAAGGGACTTAAACCATTTGGCATGGAAGTATTATCTAAAATGGATGAGATAGGTATAATAGCAGATGTTTCACATTTGTCCGATGGGGGATTTATGGATATATATAAATATGGCAAAAAACCTTTTATGGCAACACATTCTAACGCTAGAGCTATTAAAAACAATTGTAGAAATTTAACTGACGATATGGTAAAGAAACTTGCTGAAAAGGGTGGTATAACAGGTATAAACTTCTATGGAAAATTTCTTCAAGACGATGGACAAAGTACAGTGGAGTCTATTATGAAGCATATGAGACATATTATAAATGTTGGGGGTCTAGATGTTGTAGGAATTGGAACAGATTTTGATGGTATGTCAGATGAAGGATTAGAATTAAAGGGTGCTCAACACATGCCAAAATTAGTAGAAATGATGGAACAAGCTAAATTTACATCAGGTGAGATAGAGGCAATATGCTACATGAATTTTGAAAAATTTATAAAGAGGTACTATGAGCAATAAGTATTAATCTGATAATGAAATAGAGTTACATATTGTAAATATAAATGAGGAGGGATGATATGAAAATTTATATTAGTGCTGATATTGAGGGAGTAACAGGAACAACAGTGTGGGATGAAACTAGATTGGGGAGTAAAGACTACATACAATTTGCTGAACAGATGACGAGGGAAGTAGTAGCTGCCTGTGAAGGTGCTATTGATATGGGAGCTGATGAAATAGTTATTAGAGATGCACATGGTTCGGCAAGAAACATAGATTATAATAAAATTCCAAAATGTTCAAAAATAATAAGAGGATGGATGAATACTCCGTATTCTATGATGGAAGGATTAGATGGAACTTTTGATGCTGCAATGTTTATAGGTTATCACTCTGGTTCTGGCTATAGTGGAAATCCTTTGTCTCATACAATGAATGGTAAAAATAATTATGTGAAAATTAACGGAGAGATAGGGTCTGAATTTGTTATGAACTCTTATGTGGCAGCATATTTTGGAGTACCAGTAGTGTTTTTAAGCGGAGATAAGGAGCTATGTCAGGTGGCTAAAAAATTTAACAAAGGTATAAGAACTGTAGGAGTAAAAGAAGGAGTAGGAGGAGCTACTATTAATCTTAATCCTGAATATGCCTGTCAGTTAATAAAGGATGGTGTAAAAGAAGCTCTAGTAAATATACAGAACTGTAAAATTGATTTACCGCAAAGATTTGAAGTCGAAATAAATTTTAAGGAGCACTTCTATGCGAAGAGGGCCTCTTATTTCCCGGGAGTAAGTCATGTAGATTCTCACAGCGTGAAATACATGTCAGCTAGTATAAAAGAAATGATGACGACTAGGATGTTTATTTTATAAAATTGTGATTTATTTGGAGTATTGTTTGATTTATATGAATGTAGAATGTTTGAAAATAATATGGGAGGGAGCATATGAAAGTTCTAATAGGTGCTGATATAGAGGGTGTAGCAGGGCTTGCTACCTTTGAAGAATCTAGAATGGAAGATATACCAGCTTACAATATAGCTGCAGTTGAAATGAGTAAAGAAGTTGCAGCAGCCTGTAGAGGTGCAATCAAGGCGGGAACTGATGAAATATGTGTAAAAGATGCACATGGAGGGGGAAGAAATATTATTATGGAGTATCTTCCTAAAAAAGTTAAGCTTATAAGAGGAATTACTAATGACCCCTATTCAATGATAGGAGGAATAGATAAAAGTTTCGATGCTATAATGTTTATAGGTTATCACGATGCGGCAGGTTCTGATGGTAATCCTACAGCCCATACTATTAACAGCAAGGAAATAAAAGAGATAAAAATTAACGGACAGCTTGTAGGTGAAATGCATATATTTTTATATGCTGCTGCATACCTTGAGATTCCTACAGTTTTTGTAAGTGGTGATAACGAAATATGTAGAAAAGCTGAAAAAGTAAATAATAATATATTGACTGTAGGAACTAAAGAGGGAAAGGGAAATGCTATAAGTACTATACATCCTGAACTAGCGCAGGAGCTTATAGAGGAAAAGGCTGAAAAAGCTCTTAAAGAGGATTTGAATAAATATAAATTAGAACTACCAAAGCATTTTAAAATAGAAGTATCCTACATAAATCATTTTGATTCTGTTAAGGGTTCTTACTATCCGGGAGCCGTAAAGACGGCACCTCATACTGTTAAATTTGAATCTGGTGATTATTATGAAATTTTAAGATTTTTATTTTTCGCTGTATAGACAATTATAAGTATACTTTCTTATGGTTATAGAGGGGTAATTCGATTTACATATAATAATATTTTTTAGGAGGACTATTAATGATAAAAATACCAGGCAATATATCTTTAGCTAATTTGCCTACAAAAATTGAAAAGCTTGAAAGATTTTCGCAACAGTTTGGAGCTAATGTATATATAAAAAGAGATGACCAAACTGGAATAGAGTTCTCGGGTAATAAAGTTAGAAAGCTTGAGTTTACAGTTAAAGAGGCTATTGAAAAAGGCTGTAACACACTAATAACATGTGGGGGCATACAATCAAACCACTGTAGAGCAACGGCGGCAGTAGCTGCAAGATTAGGCTTAAAATCATGCTTAGTTCTTATACTAATATCCGATAAAAAGAGTAGTAAAAAGGCGCGAGATATGGTATAATAAAGGTATAAAAAACAGGGGTGAAGAATATGCCGAAAAGATACAATATATTATTTATTCATACCGGCGGATTATATGGGTTGTTTTCTTCGAAAGAAATTTTTGAATTTTAAAATATAATATTGCAGGAAAAAGGTTATTAAATAAGCAGCAAGTATATCGATAATGATACAAAGAAGTTTAGATTGACTTGCATCAAAATAATTTTGATGGTATAGAAATTATGAATTATATAGATGATAAAGTGTACTTTGTATACTTCACAAATGTAAATATGGGAACATGAATAGGAGAGATACTGCCTGATTATGTTTTTATAAGAATTAAATGCCGGTCTATAGCAGCAACCATATAGAGTAAAAAATGAAGGGGGTTGTCTCAAAAATAATTTGAGATAGCCCAACAATTTAAAAAAATAAAAATAGCCTCAATTTTTTTTCTTGAATATTAAAGAATATTTTGAGGACTATTTTTGTTTTTGGGTATAACAAATAAGAGGTCATAAAATTCCAGCCAAAATTAAATTATTTAATTATTAATTAGTAACCGTCAAACCTACCGATACATGTAAAGCAAAAAAATAATATGAGATAATACTCCAAAAGAACCCAATTAGAGATAGTTGGAAATCATAAGACACTAAACAAGTCGAAATGTGATAAGTGGTAAACTAATTTACTGTCTATTGGTAAACTTTTTGATTGACATTTACACATATAGGTCATACTCGAAATTATTTGTAAGTTTGAAATAATCTACGTATTTTTTTATGTAAAGCTTATCTAAAATGGATTTGAAAAGGAAATAACCTAGATACAAATTTGGAGACTTACAGTATTTAAAGCTTTATTTAAAAGCATCTTTGGGGGATATATGTTAAATTTGCTCCTAAAGATTTATGGTGTTAACTTCTAAAGACGGGATTCAGAAAATAACATCTTTTAAGTTACCTTTGGCTAAAGGCAAATAAATTTTAGGCAAATAATTTTAAAAAATTATTTATTGACAGCCATAATCGGTTATTATATAATCAAGTTAATTGAATACTGATTAATTTGGTAACATATTTGTTTTAAAAGGGAAAACAGTTAAAGCTGTTACAGCCCCCGCTACTGTGAAAGGTGACGATGCTTAAATGCCACTGTGTTAAAATACATGGGAAGGCAAGCATTGGATGAGCCTAAAGTCAGGAGACCTGCCGGATTAATGTATTTGTAGATTTTCGGGAGGAATTTCTAAAATAATTTAATGATATGCAAATATCTATATGGTTATTACGTCTTCCGAGAAATCGGAAGATTTTTTATTTTGCGTGAAATTACTTTTCAATATATAAAATACAAATTTTGGCTTTAGCTTTTCAGGTGATACCAATGAAGGAATATATAGTTAAAAACGGTAAAAAATTAAGATGCGGCTATACTACCGGCACATGTGCTGCGGCAGCCTCATCAGGAGCAGTAAATCTCCTTTTATCAGGCAGGGCTGAGGAAAATGTAACTGTTCTATTGCAGGGAGGAGAGGCGTTAGTAATAAAATTATACGGTCATGAGCTAAACGAAAATACCGCAATCTGCTATGTAATAAAGGACAGTGGAGATGACCCTGACGTAACTGACGGAATCAAGGTATACGCTCATGTGAAAAAAAATAAATCCGGAGCTGTAAGTATCGAAGGGGGCAAGGGCGTCGGAAGAGTTACTCAAAAAGGCCTCGATTGCCCTGTAGGCAGTCCTGCAATTAACTCAGTACCCAGAAGAATGATAATTGAAAATGTCCGCAATGCTTGTGACAAATTTGGTTATGAAGGCGGAATCGATATTGTCATATCGGTGCCGGAAGGCGAGGAAGCTGCAAAAAAAACCTTTAATCCTCATTTGGGAATTGTAGGAGGCATCTCTATAATCGGAACAACAGGCATTGTAGAGCCGATGAGCGAAAAGGCACTGGTTGACAGCCTTAAGCTTGAAATGAGAGTAATAAAAGAAAAGGGATATAAAGACCTACTGGCATTTCCGGGCAATTATGGCCGAAGCTTTATCGATAAAGCCCTCGGTATACGGGGTGAAAACAGTATAAAATTCAGCAATTATCTGGGAGAGGTTTTGGATTATGCGCTTTATCTTGGTTTTGAGGAAATTGTAATCGTAGGTCATATCGGTAAAATGGTAAAGGCAGCAGGGGGTATGATGAATACCCATTCGCATAACGGAGATTTCAGAATGGAAATATTCGGCTGCTTTGCCGGATTATACGGAGCATCGAGTGAGGTTATAAAGGAGCTTTTGTCCTGTGTAACGACAGAGCAGGCTTTGGATATTTTGGAAAAGGAAAAAATTGCAGACAAGGTAATACAAAAAATCAGCGAAAGAGCTGAATTTTACATAAATAAAAGAGTTGAAAACAAAATTAAAACGAAGTTGATTATTTATTCTAATGAAAAAGGTATTTTAAATAAAAAGGAGATTCAGCAATGATATATTTTGTAGGAGCCGGACCGGGAGCAGTCGATTTAATTACTATGAAGGGATATAGGCTTTTAAGTGAAGCCGATGTTGTAATTTATGCAGGTTCTCTGGTTAATCCCGAGCTTTTAGCGTATACCAAGGATAGCTGTGTGAAACATAACAGCGCTTATATGACTCTTGAGGAGGTTATCGAGACAGTAAAAAAAGCAGAGAAAGAAGGTAAAATGACTGTCAGGCTCCACACAGGGGATCCGTCCATTTACGGAGCAATAAGAGAGCAAATAGATTTGCTGAAGAGCTGCAATATTAAATATGAGGTAGTGCCGGGTGTAAGCTCCTTTTGCGGAGCGGCTGCCAGCTTAGGAGCAGAATATACGCTGCCCAACGTCAGTCAATCTGTGATAATAACCCGTATGGAGGGCAGAACTCCTGTACCTGACAGAGAAAGCATACAATCCTTTGCTGCCCACAGAGCAACCATGGTTTTATTTTTAAGCTCCGGTCTGTCAAAGGAGCTATCAACAGAGCTAATCAAAGGAGGCTACGAGAAAGAGACTCCTGTGGCTGTTGTATATAAAGCAACCTGGCCTGAGGAAAAAATATTCAGATGCACCATTGAAACACTCTCTCAGACAATGGAGAAAAATAATATTAATAAAACAGCCTTAATTTTGGTTGGGTACTTTTTGGGAGACGAATATGGCAGGAGTGAATTGTACAACCCGTCATTCAGTCATGAATTCAGAAAAGGCAAAGAATGAAATGGAAAATATGAGTAAAATGTATATTTGCATATTCGGAGGAACGACAGAGGGTCGATTGATTGCAGAATTTCTGTCTGAAAACAATATTGAAGCAGATTTATATATCGCAACTGAATATGGCGGACAGTTTGTAAAGAATTTAAAGCATATAAATGTTAATAAGAGAAGATTAGACGAAAATGAAATGATTAATTTGTTCAAGAACAAAAAATATGATTATGTAATCGACGCAACTCACCCATATGCAGTAGCAGCTTCAAAAAACATCAGAGCTTCAACTGCTGCATGTGAGGCAAAATATATCAGAGTAATAAGAGAACCTCTTAAAAATGACAATTGTAAATATTTTGACAATATTTCAGATATAGTTGATTATATGAAGGATAAGACGGAAAATATTCTTCTTACTACAGGAAGCAAGGATTTGGATAAATTTTTAAATATAAATAATTATTATGAGAGAATTTATGTAAGGATTCTTCCGATGGAGGATTCCTTGAAAAGAGCTGTTTCATTAGGCTATTGCAATAAAAATATAATCTGCATGCAGGGACCCTTTGATGAAGATATGAACAGAGCAATGATAAAGCATACAGGTGCAAAATATGTTATAT
>DAIUCB010000034.1:0-15608 GCA_036846385.1 Bacillota bacterium
ATGGTGAAGCGATGAAATTACTTAATGACATGACAAAGCTGCTTCGGACTGACGGACAGTTGCTCATTAAATTTCGTAACACATATGACATAAATACATTAATTGCTATATTTGGAATTGAAAGCTATCAGGATGAAGGATATCCCATTCATTGGTCAGTAGATGATTTTGTTAATATTTTAAACTGTATAGGCTTGAAAGTTGTTGATATGAGACATGAACTGTATAGCATCAATGTTACGACAGAATTGTTCATAAAAAATATGCTAAGGATGCAGGAAAATTGTAAAAATATTGAGGAATCATTTAAAAGAATTATTACTAGAGATTATGTATTAAGTATAGAAAAGTCATAGTATATTTAATTTTTATTATGTGAGGAGACCAACTATGAAAGGAATAATTTTAGCAGGTGGGTCCGGAACAAGGCTTTATCCGCTGACGATGATTACAAGTAAACAGTTGTTACCTGTTTATGACAAACCAATGATTTACTATCCGTTATCAACACTCATGCTGGCGGGAATACGTGATATTCTTATAATATCAACACCTCAGGATTTGCCTAATTTTAAAAAGCTGCTTGGGGATGGTAAACAATTCGGGATAAATTTGTCTTACAAGATACAATCTAAGCCCGAAGGTATTGCCCAGGCATTTCTGATTGGAGAAGATTTCATAGATAATGATTGCTGCACATTAATACTTGGCGATAATATTTTTTATGGAGGAGGTTTGGTAAATAAGATTAATGTTGCTGTTAAAAATGCTTCCAAAGGTAATGCTACAATTTTTGGATATTATGTAAATGATCCTGAACGTTATGGAATAATAGAATTTGATGAACATTTTAATGTAGTATCTGTTGAAGAAAAACCAAAGAATCCTAAATCAAATTATTGCATAACGGGTTTATACTTTTATGACAAACGTGCATCATATTTTGCCAAACAGATAAAGCCATCTAAAAGGAATGAACTTGAGATAACTGACTTAAATCGTCTTTATCTTGAGGATGGCTCATTGAAGGTAGAAATATTAGGTCGTGGATTTGCATGGCTTGACACCGGAACTGTGGATAGTTTAGTTGATGCTACTGATTTTATTCAAATGATTGAGAAACGTCAAGGTATAAAGATTTCAGCACCAGAGGAGATTGCATACAGAAATAAATGGATTGATAAAGATAATCTGCTTAAATCTGCAGATAAATATTTCAAATCCCCTTATGGTGAGCATCTTAGAAAAGTAGCTGAAGGGAAAATTATTTATTAATAAAGAGGTTGCTTTATGAATAAAATATGTACAACCATTCCGGGAGTATACATTATAGAACCTAAAGTGTTTGGTGATTACCGTGGATGGTTTATGGAAACATGGTCAGAAAATAATTTTAGGGAAATAGGATCAGATATTTGTTTTGTTCAGGATAATCACAGCTACACGTTAAAGAAGGGCACTATACGCGGCTTGCACTTTCAAAATAATCCTATGGCTCAGTGCAAATTAGTAAGATGTATTGCAGGAACAGTACTGGATGTTGCAGTTGATCTTCGTAAAGGTTCACCTTATTATTTAAAGTGGATTGCTGTTGAATTATCAGCAGAGAATAAACGCCAAATTCTGATACCTAAAGGATTTGCTCATGGCTTTTTAACATTGACTGACAATGTGGAATTTGTGTATAAGGTAGACAATTTTTATAGTGCTGAATATGACAGAAACATAAGGTATGATGATTACTTAATTTCAATTGACTGGGGAATAAAAAATCCGATATTATCTGATAAGGATATAAATGCCCCATATCTTAATGAAAGTGATTGTAATTTTGTTTATAAATAATTAGTAAAGGAGTTGATTGAATGTCTATACAGTTATTTATGCCTACATTTGATGTCGACGGATGTCTGGCTGAAATAAAAGAGTGTTTGGAAGTAGGTTGGACAGGTTTGGGATTTAAAACAGTTCAGTTTGAAGATGAATGGAAAAAATATACTGGCATGCCAAATGCTCACTTTTTAAATTCTGCTACTTCAGGATTGAATCTTGCTTTTGAAATACTTAAGGAAGAATATAATTGGAAAGATGATGATGAAGTAATAACAACACCATTGACATTTGTGTCATCAAATCATGCAATTTTATTGTCCGGCTTAAAGCCGATATTCACTGATGTTGATGATACTTTTTGCTTAAATCCTTCGGAGATTGAAAAAAATATTACTTCCAGAACAAAAGCTGTATTATTTGTGGGTATTGGAGGAAATTCCGGTCATTATGAAGACATTGTATCCATATGCGAAAAATACAATTTGAAGCTTATTCTTGATGCCGCTCATATGGCTGGAACTCGTGTTAATAATGAAATACCGGGAAAAGAAGCAGAGGTTGTTGTTTATTCATTTCAAGCGGTGAAAAACTTACCAACGGCAGACAGTGGTATGATTTGTTTTAAAAGAAAAGATTTTGATGAGATTGCAAGAAAAAAATCATGGCTTGGAATCAATAAAGATACTTATGCGAGGACAAATTCATCGGGAAATTATAAATGGAAATATGATGTTGAATATGTAGGTCAGAAATATCATGGAAATTCAATTATGGCAGCGATAGGTCTAGTTCAGTTGAAGCATCTTGATGAAGATAATGCATATCGCAGGCAGATTTCTGAATGGTATACTCAGGGATTCAAAACATATGAGGATAAAATAAAGCTTGTTGTAATACCTGAAAGTTGTGAATCTTCACGACACTTATTTCAGGTATTGGTTGAAGATAGGAATGGATTAATGCTTGCTCTCAATAATTCGGATATTTATCCCGGTGTTCATTATATAGACAATACTCATTATAAAATGTATGATTATGCTGTCAACACATGTCCTAAAGCGTCATTTATAAGTGACCATGTGATATCTTTACCTATTCATATGCGGCTAAGCTATGAAGATGTACAAAAAGTTATAAGTGAGGTAATAAAGTTCGAGATAAGATAGGAGTAAAATATGCAGTTTATTAAGAATAATATCAGATTGCGCAAGATTAATTTTGATGATACTGATTTAATAATAAAATGGAGGAATTCTAAATCTGTTAAGGAAAATCTATTTGCTCAAGAGAATTTGACGGTTGAACAGCATGCTATGTGGATGAAAAATAATATCGAAACAAATAAATGTTTTCAGTTTATAATTGAAATTAAAGATAGTAATACTCCTATCGGAACAACATTTATTAAAAACATTGATAAATTAAACAATAAAGGCGAATTTGGAATATTTATCGGCGAAAATAATAATAGGGGACATGGTTACGGAACTATTGCTACACATCTAACTTTAGATTTTGGTTTCAATGAGCTAAAATTAAATCGAATATATCTATCTGTGATAAATGTTAATAAATCAGCAATAAAATGCTATGAAAATACAGGCTTTAAAATTGATGGTATAATGCGCGAAGATTACAAGCGTGAAGAATCATATTATGACATTGTTGTTATGTCAATTTTGAAGAATGATTATATGTAATTTGAGATTTACTAAAAGAATATATCATCAAGAAAAATACAAAAATTAACTTTTATAGAGGTTTTTTATGAAAACAATTTTAGTTACCGGAGGAGCAGGTTTTATAGGAAGCAATTTTATAAGGATGATGCTGAAAAAATATCCTGAATATAGAATTGTTAATGTTGATGATTTGACGTACGCAGGAAATTTAAATAATCTTAAAGAAATTGATAAGAATTTGAACTACGTTTTTATAAAGGAAAATATATGTAATTACAAAAAAATTGAGAAGATTTTCTCAACATATGATATAAACTATGTCGTTAACTTTGCAGCTGAATCTCATGTAGACAGGAGCATAGAAGATCCTGAGATATTTATCAGGACAAATGTTCTTGGTACTCAAGTTTTACTTAATATTGCTTTAAATAGCTGGAAAATTAATTCCGGCGATAAATACTCAACTGATTATAAAGAAGGAGTAAAGTTTATTCAAGTATCAACTGATGAGGTTTATGGGACATTGGGCAAGGTTGGGAAATTCATAGAAACTATGCCACTTATGCCTAACAGTCCATATTCTGCTTCAAAAGCAGGTGCCGATTTAATGGTGAGAGCATATTATGAAACATACAGACTGCCTGTAAATATCACAAGATGCAGCAACAATTACGGTCCTTATCAATTCCCTGAAAAATTGATACCGCTCATGATAAATAATATTTTAAAAAATAAAGAACTTCCGGTTTATGGTGATGGGCTTCAGGTACGAGATTGGTTGCATGTTTATGATCACTGTTCAGCAATAGATATGGTTTTACACAGGGGTGAGATAGGGGAAATATACAATATAGGTGGAAATAATGAAAAAACCAATATTGAAATTGTTAAACTCATATTATTGCTGCTCGGTAAGCCTGAAAATCTGATTAAATATGTAAAAGACAGACCTGGTCATGACAGAAGATATGCAATGGATAACACGAAAATAACAACACAACTTGGATGGATGCCAGCGTATAAATTTGAGCAGGGTATAGAAGAAACAGTTGAGTGGTATGTTAATAATTATGATTGGGTAAATAATATTGTAAACGGTAAATATACGGATTATTATGAAGCAATGTACAATATGTAATTATGGGAAAATATAACAATTATAAATTATTCTGCAGAACTGAAAAATATTAAGTACGATAAAAAGAAATTTCCCACTATATATTTCGAGAGATATACATATAGCATCATCATTGATTGAATCAGATTAGATATAAATAAGGATGGAGTTGTGATATACTGATGAAAATAATGAAAATATTATTTCCTAAGTAGATATAATAACAATATTTTAAAAATACAATATAATAAATAAGCACATTTTTATATCATATATGTGCTTTTTTATTATACCAGAAAAGATACTTCTTAGTATATTAATAACGAGGATTGTCCAAAACTTAACGTCCTTGTTTTTAATTTGTCAATTACTTATTTAAAAATATTCGATATTCAAGTTGGAACTAAAAAATGATAATCTTTAATAAGCATTTTGAATTGTTCTTAAAATAAAAATTGAGGTAACTACACTATATAACGATTTAGAATTTCGCTTTTATGTAATTAATCATGCCTTTTGTGAGTTGATACATAATCGATTGCTTGAATAACCTCTTTTATGATTTCAGCATTGTTCTGAAGTTCAAGCGAACTGTATTCAGCATAAACTTCACCTGTTTTAGTAGTAATATAAAAAGGTTTTATATTGTTTAATGCTTTTGCCATAATATCGTCTATGCACTGTTCACATCTGCAAATATTTGAATAATTAGGATCTGTCGCTAAAACATTGTCTAAAAAGTTTTTAACACATATTTCCGCATAATTTATTACCATACTTGTCTCTCCTTTCAATTAATTTTTTCTCTGTACATTCCGATTACTGATATAATGATATCTTTATAATAGATACTGTTTTTAATATCATTAAAGCTGTAATAATTATTATAAAGCCAGTTAATATGGTTGAATTCATCCTTTGTAGGATTCAAATTATATATTTTATTAATTGCTCGTACTACCTCTCCTCTCGTTATAGGCTTATCGGGATAAAAATAATTACCATCCCCTAAAACTATATCTCTGTTAACTGCGGTTGTTATTTGTTTTTGTGCCCAATGGCCGTATATATCCTTAAAATCGTAGTTACTTGTAGCAGGTAAGCCTGACAGCTTAGTCTTAAAATCACTTATGTTAGTAATCATTTGACAAAATTCTGCCTTAGTTACCTTGTTATCCGGTTTAAAGGTCTTATCCTTGTAGCCTGATACATACTTTTTAATACTTCCCATAGAAATATAATCCTTAGCCCAATGTGCTGCTATATCAGTATATTTATTTTTTAAGAAGGCTCCCGAATCGTATGGTAAATCGGTTATTCTGCAGAACATGGTTATAATTTCCGCTCTGGTAACAGGATAGTCAGGCTTAAAATATGAAGCATCTATTCCTTTCATATATGGAGGGAAAGCAATCTCGAATATAACTGATGAATCCTCTTTTTTAAACTCAAGCCCTAAATTGTTGAATAAATTTTTTGTATATTTGTAGCTGTGAACGTTAAAATCAATCCTATACTTGCTTGGTTCCTTCATAAAATTTATTGTTGCTGAGGCATTTGTTCTGTTACCTGCCTTATCAACTACAGTAAAATTATAATTTCCGTTATAAGCAATCGGAGTTTTATGATTATAGGAAGCTTCCTTTCCCTTAATAGGTACATATTTGCCGTCAAAGGTAATTATATAGCTTAAGTTAAAGTCATCCTTTATATCCAGATTTAAGGTATTATCGTCAAGAATGCTGATATCTACAGAAGGTCTCCTAAAGTCAATTCCGTTAACAGTAAAGATAAACAGCTCCTTTAAAGAATCGGATTGAACTAAAACCTTATAGCTTCCGTTATCGTAAAAAATATCTTTACTTGGAACAGTAATATATTCTTCATCGGTTGTAAAATTATATGCTGTATATTTAACCAGAGTTGAATACTCATCATAGTTTAAAGGCGACATTTCGATTAACAGATAAAACTCACCCTGTCTGATTATTTTGTAGTTAAAGCTCTTATCATCAATTTTAATTGAAAAATCAAAGGGTATATTATTTTTCAAGGTATTTATGTAATAATTAACAACATTTGATGTATAAGTGCCTGCCGGTGTTATCACAGTTCTTTGCTTGTCTGTATTTAAATTAAACAGCACTTGTTTTTTTCATAATCATACATTAATTTATAGTTGAAGGAAATATTACTGCTATTATTATCATCTGATGTTTTTGATGAATTGCTTTTTATGTTATTAACGGTATAAAAAAAGGTCCTTTTATTATTGTTTCTGTCATATACGGTAAAGGGGTATTCGCCATTTTTATCTGCGATAAAGGATGCACTTTTTCCCTCAACAAAATAACCTGAAGGCAGGTAAATATAATATAAATAATCCTTTTCGTCCTCGATTATTCTGTTTTTGCTGTCAAATCTTACAGGAGCTGCAGTTATCTCCTTAAAATCAGTACCGGGTACATCCTTAACAGAAAAGTTGACTCCAAGCGATTTATTTACAGCAGATACTCTAACGGTTATGCTGGAGGATTTACCGTCTAAGGACGCAGTTATAACGGTATTTCCTGCCTTTTTGGCAGTTACATTACCCATATAATCGACTGCGGCTATATCGGGTGAAGATGATGAAAAGGTTATATTATCAATATTTACATTTGAAGGATTAGTTTTAATCTCCAAAGTAATAAAATCATTTACATTTAAATATAATGTTTTTCCGTTATTTATAGATATTGATGTAATGCCTGCTTCAACGCTGACTGTAAAAAGTGATATAATTAAAATCAAGAAGAAGGTTAATCTAAAAGTTGCTATATGATTTCTCAAAAATTTCACCTCTGTACATTGTTTTTATCATAATAATTATTTATTTCTGTAAAGCTGCAGCTGACGTTCAAATAAGTATTTCAATAAAATAGATTCCTCATAGGAGGATATACCCATAAAAATGCAGCCGTAATTAGGTATTACTCTGTTCTCATCCTCAATCTCAGCCTCGTCAATTCTTATTATTTTAGCTTCAATATGAATTGGCTTATAATTAATATATTTAAAATAAAATGTAAAAACATCACCTACTAAAAATTTAAAGTTAGAGGATATTAACATACCGCCTATACTGAGATTAAGTATATTAATCTTAATTATTTGTATCTCATCAGTTATATCCTCACTGTTTCTGTAGAGCTTGCTAGTATAAAAGGATAAATCAGTTCGAACCTTCAATGTGGTCCGTCTTTCTATAATGGAATCTCTTCTGATAATTTGTGCAGTAAGTTGATTTTTAGATGCAACGCTTACCCGGCACATATAGGGGGAAATTCCTATTCGCTCGTCATAAATATTAACCATTATTACATGGTCTGAATTTTAAACAGGAAGATTATTTCCCTTCACAATTATTGTGTTATTTTTTAAGCTGAGCAAATTTCCCTTTCCTAAATTAACCTTATTTAAATCGTATAATTTAACTAATAAAGCTTTTTCGTGCATAATAAAACTCCTTCACTATTAAGAAAAATTTTTAATTATACCTATAAATTAATATTATTTTACTGAATCATTAAACGTTGCCGGTTGAAGAATTTGGTTTGAAATTGAGAAAATAAATGTAAATATCTACAATTGCGCTAAAGAGCTCTTCCGGTATTTCACTGCCTATATCAAGCTGTGACAGCAAAATAGACAGGGAATCATCCTTATATATGGGAACACCGTTGTCCTCAGCTATTTCAACAACCTTATTTGCGATATAACCAGAGCCTGAAGCAATTACTACAGGAGCGGTATTTTTATTAATATCATATTTAAGTGCAACGGCACGCTTTTTTTTATTATATGATGACATTTACTCCATCTTTCCTTTCAGCTATTGTATTAAATACCTCATTGAATTTTCTTTTTTTGATACATTCATTTATATATATATTTGAAACGGCGATATTTTTATTGTTTAATATTGTTCCGATATCATCCTTTATTTTTTTAAAATACGCTTTAAAGGAATTTGGAACTGAAAGCTCCAGCGATAATTTTGAATCCTTAGACACTAAAACAGTTTCAAAGTAACCGATATTCTGAATGTCAAATGTAATAAAAACCTTATAAATATCAACTGCTTGCTGCTGCTTATTCTTTCTATCGGAAGCTTCCTCAGTTTTTTTACCGATCCATAGCTCTGAAAACATAAACATGCCATTATAGTTCAACGGCAAAAACATATGCAGGAGAGGAATATGAACATTTTGACTAAACAGCAGAGACTCGGTCATATCCTCCATAACACCTTTGTTTACAATATTTTCGCTGTTTTTAATACCGGATTCGATGAGCTTTAAAAATGAGTCAATAGAATCATTTTTGATATTAGCTGTATTTTCGTAGTTATCAAGGAGAGATATTTTTATTTTTTCTATTTCATCATCTCTCAAGTTTAAATTAAACTTTAAAAAATCAAAAAGATTATCCAGATTTGTCGAGAAGTTTTCTTTTGAGCCTGCATCCAGTCTGACAATATTATGTATTAAAACAGAAACATAATCTCTTATAGGTCCAAAATCGTTCATTTTAGAAATATATCGGCCTATAAAAGGCAATATATCATTTTTAAGTATATTTAAATTGATATCTGTGCTGTTAGATAAATTTTCTGTAATCAATTTTTCAACAAGCTCTTCAAAGGGTTTCTTTAGTACATCAGGCATAATATCCTTAATGCTTTTTAGGGTAGAAGATATGGAGTTGAAGGTATCATTTAATGATACAAAACAATCATAGCTTTTTAAAAAGTTTCTTAAAACAATTTTATAATCATCATTATTACTGTTACCTTTAAGCAAGCTTCTTAAAGCTGCAAAAAAATCCCCGTGAAACTTTGTATATGTATTTTGTTGAAATTTCAGGAAATTTAAAATTTCCTTTTCATTCATTTCAATGCTTTTTAGAAAGCTTTCAAACAAGGTATTTAAAACAGGATCATTTTTTATATTATAATTGATAAATTGTTTATTTAAAATTAATTTTTTGCAGCCTTCGGATAATTCAGGGGTATTATTCAAGGCTTGTATAAATTTTTCAAAAACAGAATCGGAATTGTAGGTTAACCCATTTTGTGCATTATTGTTGTTCCCATCCTGGCTCGCAGGTCTGGTAACCCTTTTGGGGTCAATAATGTCAAAGGGCAAAACCTGTTCGATTTTTGGTCTTTGCTTGCCTATATTATTGTCATTTATCGGGGTATTGGTTTTAATACGAATATCATTATCAAACATAAACAATTCTCCTGTCAGCCTACAACTATTATATTATATTCAGGCATGAAATAAAAGATATAATACTAAATATTTATCGGCAGAAAAATAATTAAAATAAGTAAATAGAGAATAAAAAATATTGGAAATTAAAAATTTTTTATAAAAGCTTAATTATTTGTAAAAAATGTCGATATAGGTAATATGAAAACGTAGAAGTGCGAAGGAGACCAAGATGGATAATAATTTTGATTCTGTACTAGATATGTATCTCTTTGAAGAAAATACTTTACTGGAACAACTGGATGAAATATTGCTCAAAGCAGAAAAGGAACAAGCTTTCGATAAAGAATGTATAGATGAAATATTCAGAATAATGCATACTATAAAGGGCTCATCTGCTATGATGCAATTCAACAGTATAATGACCATTTCCCATAAATTGGAGGACCTATTTTATTACATAAGAGAAAACGGTATTAAAAATGAATTTAATGAAGAGCTTGTTACACTTGTTTTTAAATTCACAGATTTTATCAAGGATGAAATAGCAAAAATTGAAAGAGGAGAGTCACTGACTGAAGAATTTAATACCCTTGAAAAAGAAATATTGCAATTTTTACATAAGATATCAAATAAGGAAAGTTATGAAGAAGCCGCTGTAACCGAGTCTAAAGATTTGAAGAAAGCAGATACTCTTAAGAAATACGGTATAAATATATTTTTTGATGATGATTGCGGAATGGAAAATTTAAGAGCATTTTTTATTGTCAATCAGCTTGATGAAATAGGACTTGAATTCAGTTATAAGCCTGATAATGTGGAAAATAACTCCGAAGCGTCAAAGGAAATAATCAAGGATGGCTTTATGCTATATCTTAATGATAAAGCTACATTGGATACCTGTGTTAAAATAGTAAAAGGAGCCTTGAATGTTAAGGACTATACTGTTTTGGAATTTGAAGAAGAGACTGCTGCCAAAGCAGCAATTAAAGATATAAAAGATAAAAATTCTCATTTACAAACAAATGATACCAAAAACACAAGCAATTCCAAGAATGATTTAAATACAGAGGTTATAAGCAAGCATAGCAAGCAAAGCCTTATAACCGTCAATTTAGCAAAGCTTGATAAGCTGGTTGATATTGTCGGTGAAATAGTAATAGCGGAATCTATGGTAGCTTCTAATAATGAAATTAAGCAGCTTAACCTTGAAAGCTTTACAAAGTCAACCAGACAGCTTATTAAGCTGACAGACGAGCTGCAGGATATTGTAATGTCACTGAGAATGGTTCCTATATCCGGAATTTTTCAAAAAATGAAAAGAATAGTCAGGGATATGGGCAAGGAATTAAACAAGGATGTTGATTTAATTCTGATCGGAGATGAAACAGAGGTTGATAAAACTATAGTCGACGGTATAGCCGACCCCATTATGCATCTAGTAAGAAATGCAATGGATCATGGAATCGAAAGCACAGAGGAAAGAATATCTAAAGGTAAAAATCCAAAAGGAATAATAAAGCTTGCAGCACTGAATACAGGCGGTGAGATTCATATAATCATAGAAGATGACGGAAAGGGCTTTGATACAGAAAAAATATTAGCAAAGGCAAAAGCCAAGGGATTACTGCAAAAAGCCGAAAATGAATATAGTGCAAAGGAAATATATCAATTTTTGATGCTGCCCGGCTTTTCAACAAGTGATACTGTTACGGAATATTCGGGCAGAGGTGTCGGAATGGATGTTGTAAAGAAAAATGTAGAAAAAATCGGAGGTAGCATAGTATTAGACAGTAAAATAAATAAAGGAACTAATATAACCTTCCGAATTCCCCTTACACTTGCAATAGTATCGGGAATGCAGGTTGTAGTCGGTGATTCTGAATTAATAATACCTATAAAAAATATTAACCAATCATTTAAAGCACAGATTAAAGATATTATTAAAAATACAGACGGAAAAGAAATGATTATAATAAGAGATAAATGCTATCCGATTGTAAGACTTTACGAATTCTTTAGTATGGATACCGAAACCAAAGATATAGAAGACGGTATATTAATACTCGTTGAGTCAGGAGACAGAAGAATTTGCTTATTTGCAGATAAAATATTGGGTGAGCAGCAGGTTGTGGTAAAGCCTCTGCCGACAGTTTTAAACAAGTATAATATTAAGGAATCCGGAATTTCAGGCTGTTCGATTTTAGGAGACGGAAGCATAAACCTAATTATGGACATAGCAAGCCTGATAGACAGTATGTGATATGATAAAATTAACTGATGCAGAATTTTTAGAATTTGTAAACTATATGCATAATAATTACGGTATAGATTTATCCAAAAAGAGACAGCTAATCGAAGGGCGTCTGTCATATTTAGTTGAGCGAAAGGGTATGAAAAGCTTCGGCGAGTATATGAACAGCATAAAAAGAAATGATAAAAATGAAATAACGACATTGATAAATAAGCTTACTACAAACTATACGTATTTCTATAGGGAAGAAAATCATTTTAAGTACCTTAGAGAGGTAATACTTCCTTATGAAGAAAAAAACAACAAATTAAGAATAATAAACATTTGGAGTGCAGGATGTTCATCAGGCGAAGAGCCCTATACGCTGGCAATGATAATAAGCGATTATTTTCAATTAAAGAAAATGAATTGGCAGATTAATATTCTCGCAACCGATATATCACAGAATGTTCTTGACAAGGCAGTAGAAGCAATATATGGAGAGGAAAGCTTAAAGGATTTACCTCAATCATTTAAGGACAAATATTTTTTAAAGACAAAAGATAACAAATTTCAGGTAACACAGGAAATTAAAAGTCATATAACCTTTAAAACCTTTAACCTAATGGAACCTATAACAGCTAAAAACAAATATAATGTTATATTTTGCAGAAATGTAATGATATACTTCAATGCAGCAACAAAGATGAATCTTGTAAATAAATTTTATGAAGCGACAACACCGGGAGGGCACCTTATGATTGGGCATGCAGAGACAATCCAAAGAGGTCAATCAAGCTTTACATATATACGCCCGGCAATATACAAAAAGGAATGATGCCATGAAAAATAAAATTAAGTTACTGATAATTGATGATTCACTTTTGTTCAGGAATGTTTTGAAAAAGGTATTAAGCGAGGATTCACATATTGAGGTAGTCGGCTTAGCGGTTGATCCGATAGATGCATTGGATAAAATTGAAAAGCTTCAACCCGATATATTGACTCTGGATATAGAAATGCCAAAGATGAACGGACTGACCTTCCTTAAAAAAATTATGACAGAAAACCCTATGAAAATAGTATTGGTCAGTTCAATGAATATAAGTGTATTCGATGCATTGCATTCAGGTGCCGTTGATTTTGTCAGAAAACCTGATATGTCATCTGAAAATGATTTGGAACTTTTTTTCAGAGAATTAACATCAAAGATAAAGATTGCATCGATTGCAAAGCTGAAAATTAATAAAATTGAAAAAAAATACGAATTGCCGAATAAACTGCAATCAGCAACAGATAACGCATTAATGCAAAAAATCATAGCAATTGGAGCATCTACGGGAGGTACTGAGGCTACCCTCGAAATACTGAAATCATTGCCCAAGGAAATGCCCGGCATATTGGTTACACAGCATATGCCTGCCGGCTTTACTAAAATGTATGCAGACAGATTGAACAAAATATGCAATATAGAAGTAAGAGAAGCAAGACATGGGGACAGAGTTGAAAAAGGATTGGCACTTATAGCTCCGGGTGACTTTCATATGAGGCTTGTTAAGGATGATAACGGTTATTTTGTAACCTGCAGACAGGGTGAAAAAGTCAGCGGACACTGTCCTTCGGTTGATGTATTGTTTAATTCGGTGGCTGACGCGGCAAATAAAAATGCTGTAGGAATAATATTGACAGGTATGGGCAAGGATGGAGCCCAAGGTCTGTTGAACATGAGAAAAGCAGGAGCCTATACAATAGGGCAGGATAAGGATTCCTCCGTTGTGTACGGAATGCCGATGGTAGCCTATAATATAGGAGCAGTAACAGTGCAGGCTGCAATAGAGGATATTTCAGAAGTTCTTATTAAATATCTCAATAAATGATTAATATATTTTAAAAATTAATAAGTATAACCAGGAAAGGGGTAATTATTATGACAACATCAATGTCATCAACAAGTTTGTACGGTTCGTCAATCAACAAAGGGTTTGGAGGACTGGTTTCAGGTCTTGATACAGATGATCTTGTAAAACAAATGACAGCCCGTACCAGAAATAAAATAAACAGAGAATATCAGTCTAAACAGAAATTGCTTTACAAACAGGAAGCGTACAGAAGCATAAGTTCAAAGCTTTTAGAGTTCAGTAATAAGTATTTTTCAAGCTCTGCAGCTTCAAATGTGCTAAATGCCAATTTTTTCAAGGCAAACACTTTTGATTCTACATCGCAATATGTAAGTGTCTCCGGAAATGCAGAAAATATAAAGAATTTTTCTATAACAAATATTACGAGTGTAGCAACTGCAGCAAACTTTACTTCCAACAAGACTGTATCAAAACACACGTTTGAATCAAGCGAAATAACTGATTATATTTCAACGCTTGCAGGAGAAACAATGAGCATCGAATTCGGAGGTAAAGATTACAGTTTATCTATTGACAAGGATTTTGGCAAGGGAACAGGGGATGTTACTATTGGTGAACTTGTAACACAATTGAATAAGCAGCTTGCAACAATAACAGGCAATGAATCTAATCAGTTTCTAAAATATAAGGTAGATGCAACAGGGAAACAGATAGAATTTGAAACAGGAACTGCAAATCTTATAGGAGCAAGTAATAAAATTCTTGATACCTTAAACCTGAAGACTGGTCAGGAAGCTGTTTCAACTGCAGATATTACAAAAACCTTGACTGCAACAAAAGAGTCAATACTTGCGAATGCAACAGCATATATGACATTTGATTTTAACGGAGTGCAAAAAACAATAAACTTAAATAGTTCTGTAACTGATGCAGCAAAATTGAAGGATCACTTTCAGAGTGAGCTTGACAAGGCTTATGGAACAGGAAAAGTTACTGTAGGTTATGATAATATTACAAAAAAAATATCCTTTACATCAAATGGTGCAAACAACATTTTTGGTGTTAGTAGTATAAGTAGAGAGTTAAGATATCTGACAGGTATTGAACCTACAACATACAACAGGATAAATACCATAAAGTCAGTAAGTGAAACTAATCTCGCTACACCTCTGACAACAGGAATATTATCTAATGGCAAGGAGGGGTATTCATTATCAGTGAATGGTAAGGTTTTTGAATTTGAAAAAACAGCAACATTATCAGATATAATGAAAACAATAAACAGTGATATTGATGCCGGTGTTAATATATATTATTCTTCAACTACCGACACGTATACAGTGAGGTCAACACAGACAGGAGAAAATCAGAAGGTTGAAATAGTAGATGTAGCAGGAAAGGGAAATTTGGCTGAGGCTCTCTTTGGTAAAGTTGGAACTAACTATAATATTAATCCGGGTACTGATACCAAAATGACATATAAATTGAATGGTGTTGAAACGATGATTACTCGTAGCACTGCAAATTTTTCAATTGATGGTATAAATGTCAATCTGAATGAAAAGGCTGTAGGTTCCGCATCTGCTGGCACTCCTAAAACGTTTACAGTTACAAGCAATACCAAGG
>DAIUCB010000035.1:0-15601 GCA_036846385.1 Bacillota bacterium
AGATGAATTTGACAAAAAATTTATTTTATCGAAAAAAAACATAAAGCTTGATGATAATAGGGTCGGCTCTATAATAACCCTAAAGGATGTAACTAAAATAGAAAAATTGGAAATGCAGCTAAGAGGTCTGATTGCCGAAAAAGGCTATGTCGCCAAATATACCTTTGATGATATAGTGGGAATAAGCAAAATTATAATCAAATGTAAGGAAAAAGCAAAAAAAATGGCATTGATTGATAAAACAGTATTGGTTATTGGAGAAAGCGGTACAGGCAAGGAAATGTTCGTTCAGGCAATTCATAATTTTTCTAATCGCAAAAACAACCCCTTCGTTGCTATAAATTGTGCTTCGCTATCCTCTGAGCTTCTGGAAAGTGAATTGTTTGGATATGAGGAGGGTTCATTTACAGGTGCTAAGAAGGGCGGTAAGAGGGGATTGTTTGAATTGGCTCACAGAGGAACGATTTTTTTGGATGAAATCGGAGATATTTCGCCGGAGGTTCAAATTAAGCTCTTAAGAGTGCTTCAGGAGAAGGAAATAAGGAGAATCGGAGGAGACAGCATAATACCGGTTGATGTACGAGTAATTGTTGCTACAAATCGGAATTTAAGCCAGATGGTTACAGAGGGTAAATTCAGGATGGATTTATATTACAGGCTGAATGTTTTCACCTTAATAATTCCGCCGATTAGAGAAAGAAAAGAGGATATTCCTTTAATTATTAACAATATATTGGATGAAATAGGCTGTACAGGCAAGAAAATAGATGAAAATCTTATGGAGATATTCAATAGGTGCAAATGGGAAGGTAACATCAGAGAGTTGAAAAATTGTATAGAATATATGTCTTATATGGGACAGGATGTTTTGAGCATAGCAGATTTGCCTCCCTACTTCAGCCATGAGTTTAAAAATGATAAAAACAGTGTCGATAAAGACAATATAAAAGATATTAGAAATTGCCTGTTCGAAGGTTTCACAAGAGATGAGAAGGAGACTTTAATTTTTATAGTCAGAACTATTAAAGGCAGGTCAGTTGGCAGAGTTATTCTACACAAGCTATGCTTGGAAAACGGCTATAATATTTCGGAATACAAGCTTAGAGTTTTTATGAGCTATTTGAATGACAACAATTATATAAAGTATGGCGGCGGCAGAAAGGGTGCTGAAATAACAGATAAGGGTATTTTGCTGGTTGATAAATGTGATTTTGTGGGATGAAAAATCATGAATATAGACCAGATAAAACTAAATAAAGTAAAAAAGCATATTAAGATTAAAAAATAATATGAAGGAAATGCTGATAAATCAGCGTATATATTTTCTATATTAATTTCTGACGATTTGGTACAATAATTGCTTATATTATTGTGTAAGCTTACTCTAAAACAAGTCAACAGGAAGGATTGATATGGGAAAGAGAAGTATTTTAATCAAATGCGGTAAAATGTTTGACGGTATAAATGAAGAACTTCAAAGTAATATTGATATATTGGTAATCGGCAACAGGATCGCCGATATCGGGAAAAATATAGGCTTTGCTACTGATGCGGAAATTTTGGATTTATCGGATATGACTGTCACTCCAGGTATGATAGATGCGCATGTGCATATGCAGCATTTTAACTGGAGAGACAGGCCGCATGAAATAATATTTAACTCACCTTCTGCAAAAGCGATGGCTTTTTTATACAATGCAAGAAAATGTTTGCGCAGAGGTTTTACGACAGTGAGACATGTCGGCAGTGCTACCTTTGATGATTATGGAGGTTTGAGTGCAAAAAAACTTATTGATGCAGGTTATTTTGAAGGATCAAGATTAGTGGTAATTCCATATTATCATTGTGCGGTAGGCAGTCATGGGGATCATAGTCAGCTTATAGCTTCAAATCCTCCGTTGTCAAAGGCATATGCCCAAATGTCACCCTGTCAGGGCAGCGGCATTGATTTTTTCAGACATTCAGTGAGAGAACAGATTAAGTATGGTGCTGATTTAATTAAAATAATGGCTGCCGGCGGGTTCTCCACACCTAATGATTCACCTGATGACCAGCAGCTGAGTGATGAGGAAATGTCAGTAATTATAGAAACTGCACATCAGCTTAACAGGAAAGTAACTGCTCATGTATACGGTGCAGCCTTGATGAAAAAGCTGATATTGATGGGAATAGACGGCTTAGAGCACGGCTCGATGATGGATGAAGAGGTTGCAGCCATGATGGAGGACAGAAATGTTTATCTGGTGCCGACATTTTGTCCGTATGATGAAATTATTAGATTGGACGAAGAAAATCTGGCTAAAAAAACTCCGGAGTTTCAGGCTAAGCTTAGACAATATGCTATAAGGCTCAAAGACGGACGCAATGTTATAATCAACAGTAAAATTAAATTAGGCTACGGAACTGATTTTGTATCTGTACACAACAGCTATGACTGCGGGTATGAATATTCATCATGGATTTTAAGCGGGATAAATCCTTTTAGAGCACTAAAGGCAGCTACTTCGATTAATGCGGAAATATTGGGACGTTCAGATATCGGTATACTCAAGGTAGGTATGCTTGCAGATATAGCGGCATGGAAAAGAGATTTGCTGAAAGATAATAAGGCTTTGCTCGATTGTTCCTTTGTAATGAAGGATGGCTTGGTTTATTCAACTGAGAAAACGGAGTAAGCAAAAATTAAACATGATATTTTTTAAATCCTTAAAGGATTTAATTATATAAAAAAATTTAGAAATGGAGAGAAAAGTATGAAAAACGCGAAAAGGATATTATGCATGATTTTAGTTTTAACTATGGTTTTAACCGGATGCGGCGGTAAACAGGCTGAATCACCTGCACAGTCAGATAATTCAGGCAAAACCGATAATTCAAGCAATACAGCTAAAGAAGAGACAAAAAAAGATTCTTTGGTTTACGGTATTTCAGGCGAGCCTGCAACCTTTGATCCGCATATGATTTCTGACAATATTGCAAGCGGTATATTTTATCAAGTATTTGATAAATTGATTCGTCAGGAAACGGATGGTGCATTAAATCCCGGTCTTGCTGAAAGCTGGACATTATCTGACGACGGAACAGTAGTTACCTTTAAAATCAGAAAAAATGTTAAATTTCACAACGGAGATACTTTAACTGCAGATGACGTTGCTTTTTCATTAAACAGAGCTATTGGATCAAAATTTTTAGCTTCAGTTGTATCAATGATGGATTCGGCTGAGGTTGTTGATGAATCGACAGTTAACTTAAAATTAAAATTCTCTTACGGACCTATTTATTACAATATAACAAAAATAAGCATCGTAAATAAGAAGGCTGTTGAGGCTGATGCTGAAGGCTATGGAAGAAAGCCTATAGGAACAGGAGCATACAAATTTGTTGAGCTGAAGAGCGGAGATAAAATTGTATGTGAAAGATTTGATGATTATTACAGAGGACCGGCTCCTATTAAAAATCTGACCTTTAAAATTATAACAGATCCAAGCACTGCAGTAGTTGCATTGGAAAAGGGAGAGATAGATTTATTATCTGCGCCGGCTCTTGCCGAAAGACAGAATCTGAAGAGCAAGGCAAATATTCAATATCATGAAACTGAATTAAACGGAAACACATATGTAGCATTTAATAATACCGACGGTATGTTTTCAAACAAAAAATTAAGAGAAGCTATAAGCTATGCAATAGATAAGGAAACAATGCTGATAGGTGCCGTTGAGGGTGCGGGTGTAGCTGTAAATAATGCAATTCCGAGAGATTGCTTCGGATACTCTGAAAAGGTTACGGCAAATCCATACGATCCAGAAAAAGCTAAACAACTGCTGGCGGAGGCAGGTTATCCTAACGGCTTTACTATTAAGCTGAAAACTATGGAATCCGCAACCTACTATAAGCCTACAGAGGTTCTTCAGGACCAGTTAAGACAAATCGGAATTACTGCTGAAATTGAAAAGATGGAAAGAGGAGCTTATTTATCTGACGTTTACACAAATGCTTTGTACGAAATGACTATCATGTCAATGGTTTACGGTATAACAGATGCTGATTCTATTTATGCATTTTTCCACAGCGACATGATTAAAAACGGACAAAACTTCTTCAGATCTAACTACAAGGAGCTTGACGAACTGCTGGATAAGGGCAGAAGATCCAGCAATCAGGATGAAAGAAAGGAAATATACGAAAAAATCGGACAATTCCTGAACGATGAGGTTGTGCTTATACCGCTGTATTCATACTTTGTTGCTGTAGCAGCCAATAAGGATTTGAAGGGAGTTAAACCAAGCTCAATTCAATTCTATGAAGTATACAGCTATTCATGGTAAAAATATAGAGTTTATTTAATATATAGCTGATATTTGGTACTTGGAAGCAGGTACCAAATATTATTGCTATAAAAAATGAGGAGGAAAAATGGCAAAGTATATTGTAAGAAGAATATTAATGATGATACCTGTTATTTTGGGAATATCATTTCTGATATTTGCAATAATGAATTTTACTCCGGGGGATCCTGCCAGGCTTATTTTAGGTGAAGCTGCCTCAAACGATGATGTCCAGGCCTTAAGAGAAGAAATGGGATTAAATGATAATTTTTTCGTTCGTTATTTTAACTATATTAAAAAAGCAATCGGCGGAGATTTCGGTATATCCTACAGAAGCAAGGTGCCGGTATACAACGAATTGTTCGCAAGATTTCCCAGTACATTAAAGCTGGCTTTTTTTTCTACAATTTTAATGGTGGTTGTCGGTATGCCTCTTGGTATTGTTTCTGCCGTCAAGCAATATTCAACGGTTGACAATGTCAGCCTTGTCAGTGCCTTTTTACTGACATCTATGCCTGCCTTTTGGCTGGGTTTAATGCTTATATTAATATTTTCTTTGAAGCTTGATTGGCTTCCTGCTACCGGCGTAGATACATGGAAACACTTTATATTGCCATGTGTGACATTGGCTGCTGCAATGATGGCATCTCTGATAAGAATGACGCGTTCCAATATGCTTGAGGTTATCAGGCAGGATTATATCAGAACAGCCAAGGCAAAGGGTGCGGGAGACAACAGAGTAATATATAAGCATGCTTTAAGAAATGCTCTGCTTCCAGTAATAACGATTATAGGTATGAATTTTGCTTCCATGTTGGGCGGAACAATGATAATAGAAAGTGTTTTTGCAATGCCGGGACTGGGCACAATGACTATTACTGCTGTCAGAATGAAGGATACTCCCTTGGTAATAGCATCGGTAGTCTTTGTGGCAGTAGCTATCAGCATCATGAATTTGTTGGTAGATATCCTTTATACTTTTATTGACCCAAGACTAAGAACTCAATATGCAAAACGGTAGAGGTGATGATATGATTAAACAGAAATCAGTCAGTAAATCTAAAATCAAAAAAAGAAGTCAAATTAAATCTATATTGTTAAGATATAAGAAAAATAAATTAGCTATGATGGGGCTTATACTGCTTATCGTATTGATAGTAATTTCTATTTGTGCACCTCTTTTGGCCAACTATGAGGAGGATGCAATAAAGCAAAATATAAAGGAAAGGCTACAGTTTCCTAACAGCAAGCATTGGTTCGGCACCGATCAATATGGCAGGGACTTATTTGCAAGAGTTATTTTCGGAGCAAGGGTGTCATTGGCTATTTCATTGCTTACTATTATTTTATCTATGTCAGTGGGATTGCTTATCGGTTCTGTTTCAGGCTATTACGGCGGACGTGTCGATGATATTCTCATGAGAATAATGGATGTTTTTTTAGCGATTCCTCAAATGCTTATGGCAATTTCAATAGTTGCGGCTCTTGGTCCCGGTATAGGAAACCTGCTGATAGCTATGAGCATTTCTATGGTTCCAAGATTTGCAAGAATCGTTCGCTCATCAATATTGTCCATAAAGGACCAAGAATTTGTAGAGGCTGCAAAAGCATGCGGTACTAGAGACAGAAGAATAATAGCAAGACATATTATACCTAATGCTATCGGTCCGATTATAGTACAGGCAACATTGAATATTGCAGGAACAATAATTTCAATTTCAGGTCTAAGCTTTCTCGGCTTAGGTGTAAAGGCTCCGATGCCTGAATGGGGTTCTATGTTATCGGAGGGCAAGGAGCAAATGAGACATTATCCTCATTTAGTCATTATACCCGGTTTGGCAATAGTATTTACTGTTATGGCATTAAATCTGATGGGTGACGGGCTGCGTGATGCTCTGGATCCCAGATTGAAGAATTAGAAAATTCAAAAAGGAGTTAAATTATGACGGATAAAATTCTTGAAATAAAAAATTTAAACGTTGTATATAAAACAGATGAGGAAATTGTTTATGCTGTAAACGGTTTGAATTTATCGATCAGCAAAGGTGAAACCCTGGGTCTGGTCGGTGAAACCGGTGCAGGAAAAACAACTACGGCACTAAGCATAATGAGGCTGCTTCCTGAAAGAATAGGTATGATTGAGAAGGGAGAAATATGGCTTGACAATGTAGATATTACCAATACTGATGAACATGAAATGAAGATGTTAAGGGGAGAAAAGGTATCTATGATATTTCAGGATCCCATGACAAGCTTAAATCCCATTTTGACAGTAGGGGAGCAGATATCTGAGGTGCTGGAGCTGCATAAAAAAGGTATGAAAAAGGACGAAATTGCCAAGAGAGTAGATGAAATACTGGAAATGGTAGGACTTCCTCCCGGCAGGAAGCACGAATATCCCCATCAGTTCTCCGGAGGAATGAAGCAAAGGATAGTAATTGCAATAGCATTGGCCTGTGAGCCAAAGCTTTTGCTGGCTGATGAGCCTACAACTGCACTGGATGTGACTATTCAAGCTCAGGTTCTGGAAATGATGAAGGAATTAAAGGAAAAACTAAATACTGCAATGCTTCTTATAACTCATGACCTGGGTGTGGTTGCTGAAACCTGCGACAGGGTTTCCATAATGTATGCAGGTGAGATAATAGAATCCGGAACTGTGGAGGAGATATTTGAAAATAAAAACCATCATCCATATACTGAAGGTCTTTTTGGTTCAATACCGGATATGACCAAGGTTACGAAAAGACTGAATCCAATTGAAGGACTGATGCCTGATCCGACTAATCTGCCCTCCGGCTGCCCCTTCCATCCCAGATGCAATAAATGTATGGAGATATGCAGTAAGCAAAAGCCTGAGATATATGAAGACAATACTCATATGATTAAATGTCATCTTTTTAAGTAGATATATCAATAAATTGAGAAATAATGAAAGGGAGAAAAATATGAGTACACCTTTGATTCAAACTAAAAATTTAAAGAAGTATTTTAAAACTCCGAAGGGTGACCTGCATGCAGTTGATGATGTCAATTTAACTATTGAAAAGGGTCATACATTAGGAGTGGTAGGAGAGTCAGGCTGCGGCAAATCCACGTTGGGGAGAACTATTTTAAGACTTATAGAACCGACAAGCGGTGAGGTATTATATAACGGAAAAAATATTCTAAAGTATAATTTCAATCAAATGCAGGAAATCAGAAAGAAAATGCAAATAATATTTCAGGATCCCTATGCATCTCTTAACCCAAGGATGACCGTAAGTCAAATAATAGCGGAGCCAATAAAGGTATGCAGGACATTAACAAACAGCGTGGATATTGATAACAAGGTATATGACTTGATGGAAACAGTCGGTTTGGCGGAGAGATTGGTTAATACATACCCCCATGAGCTGGACGGAGGCAGGCGGCAGAGAATAGGCGTTGCAAGAGCCTTAGCTCTTGACCCCGAGTTTATTGTATGTGACGAGCCTGTATCTGCATTGGATGTTTCGATACAAGCGCAAATATTAAACCTTATGATGGATTTGCAGGATGAAAGAGGCTTCACCTATATGTTTATTACTCATGACCTGAGTGTTGTGAAGCATATCAGCAAGGATATTATGGTTATGTATCTCGGACAATGTGTTGAAAGAGCACCATCAGAGGAATTATTCAGCAATCCGATTCATCCTTATACTAGGGCACTGTTAAACGCAATACCCGTTCCTAACCTTAGCAGGAGAAACATGCAAAAATCAATTATAAAGGGTGAGGTATCGAGTCCGATAAACCCGAAGCCGGGATGCAGATTTGCTCCGAGATGTCCAAATGCAAAAAATGAATGTGCAACTCAAGGCTATGAGCTTAAGGAAATTAAACCGGGACATTTTGTTTCATGCGCATTAATATAATAGATTTTAAAAAAGGGAGATAAAAATGAGAGATATAAAATTGATTGGTGATTACAGAGTATTGGATAAGGATTTAGCCTTATTCTATGACAGAATAAACAATAGGAGAGCTTATGAAACCGATTTGCTGGTTCCCGATATCAGTGTAAAGAGCTCATTGGAATCAGAGCTATGCGGGCTGAAAAAAAGAGCGGAAGCTATTGAAAAACCTGATGCTGTATACGATATAATGCAGGAGCATTTTATAGATTTTGTCGGCGGACAGGAGCTATATCTGAGAAAGGTATTTGAAAGACCTGCAGAGCATATCAATATATATAACGATACCTTCAGAGATGTAGTCAGAAGAGATTCAAGGCCGGATGATGTAAGAGCAGAGGTAATAGTAAAAAGATTTTCACAATCAGATAAGGTATGGGCGGGAGTATTGACCTGGATAGACAAAGTATCCTTCCTTTATTTAAGAGAGCTGATAGATGACTGCAACCTGTTTATTAATACTATGGCTGTTGAAATAACTAAATTATCAATATATTTTCCTTCATTGAACGATAAGCAGCATCATGAGCTTGAAAATGCAATCAAAGAGCTGTCACATAAAATGTCTGAATGGATTAAATTCACCAAGGAGCTTATGTCGTCTAAGGGTATGGCTGAGGCAACTGAAACTCTGTATACTGATACGATTAAATTTGATGAAGCATATTATAGAATGGTTTTGAACAATCAATTTGGCATAAGTCTGGATGAGCTTCTTTCATGGCATGAGGAGGAGGTTGAAAAAACCAGAAGAGAGGTATTTGAAATTGCAGCCAAGCTTAAAATGACAGATCCGATTCCTAAAACAATGAAAGAGGTAAATGATATACTGCTGAAATATGCAGGTCCCTGTGATACTGCAGATGAAATGTATGCCAGGGCAAATGTATATATTAAGAGAACAAGAGCCGTTTGTCATGAATTCATGAATTTGCCTGATGATGAAATATGTGTAGTAAATGAAACGCCGGAGCAATATAAATTTTCATGGCCCTGGGGAGGATGCGGCGGCGGCTGCCCAAGGAGGAGACCTTTAATAGGTGAAATGTTCTTAAACAGATATAACTTCAGAGCAGTAACTGACGGATGGATTAAAATGAATACTGTACATGAATCCTATCCGGGACATCATGCTCAATTTGTCAGAGCTACCTTGGATCCTATTCCGGAAACCTTTAAATTGGGTGCTAAGTCAATACCCCTGATGGAAGGAACAGCACATCGTTCTGAAAGAGCCTTTGAGTTTATTTTTGGTGAGGATCAGTTTTATCCGTTATTTGTAGCATACAGGAGACATCATACATCTGTAAGAATAAAGGCGGATTTATGGCTGAGATATTTCGGCAGACCAATAGGAGATGCTGTAAAGCTTTATATGGATGAGTTGGATTTTGACAGAAAAATAGCAAGAGGCCAGGTTAAACAGCAAGAAAATATGCAGGGATATTTTAACTGCTATTATTACGGTATGAAAAAGCTTTCTGATTGGGAAAAAGCATATGGTTATGATAAAAAGCAATATACAGAGCTGCTGTTCTCACCGGGAAGAATAAGCTTAAATAATTTTGAAAGGTTTTTGAAATTGAAGGAAGAGGATAAACACAGATTGCTCAATGATTTTGCAAGTTTATTGCAATTTGAATAAATTGTAATTATTAACGTCGGGAGGATAAAATTGAGGAAGGTTTCTTTGTATAGATTTTTCGTTATAGAAGCTTTATTTTCGTGTTTTCAGGGATTAGTGCATCCTGTAACACCTACAATATTTAAAGCCTTGTGCTTTCCCGACTATGTATTTGGGATCGTGTCAGCTTCTACAGCGACGGGTATGTTTATATTCTCACCTTTATGGGGTAAGCTTGGCGACAGGCTGGGACATTCAAGAGCTTTTTCTATAGCATTGCCCATATATGCTGTTTCACAAATAGCCTTTGGCTTTTCAAAAACCCCGATTATGGCAATAGTCACCAGATTCTTTTCGGGAATGTCGGGGGGAGGCGCAATGGTTACTGCCTTAGCCTATATAGTTAATGCAACCACCGATGAGAACAGAGGAAGAATAATGTCCTATTACGCAGCTTTCAATGCGGTATCAATATCCTTGGGATATTTTATAGGAGGAGTAGTAGGTAACATATCAATACCGGCAGTATTTGCAATTCAAGCTGTTGCACTATGTTCAGCCTCATTATTTACGGTAATTTTGATTAAGGATAATGAAGTAAAGGAATACAGCTATATAGAAACAACATCGTTGAATGTATTTTCAGGTATTGGCGATAAATTATCCAAATCACTGATAATAATGCTGGTAACTACTTTTTTAACAAGCATTGCCGCTACATCCTTCGATAATTCCTTTAACTATTTCATTAAGGCTGATTTAAATCTTCCGTCAACCTATAATGGTGTAATAAAAGCAATAACCGGTTTAGTCGGACTTACAGCTAACTTTACCATAAATATATATTTAATCAGAAATACGAATTTAAAAAAATCAATTATTGTTATTTTAATGTTGTGCGGACTATTTTCAGCTACAACTCCTTTTTTGTCAAATATAAGTATGTTTTTCTTGTGCAGTTTAATCTATTACATGTTCAATTCAATATATGTTCCTATTCAGCAGGTGCTGGTGATGGATAATGCCGATGAAAAAACAAGCGGGATAATATCGGGAGTATTTAATTCTGTTAAATCAATGGGTATGATTTTCGGTTCCTTAAGTGTCGGATTTTTATATTCAATAAACAGTAAAATTCCCTTTGTCATTACCGGATTATCCTTTGCTGCAGGTGCCGCTGTCTGTATAATATATTATTTGGATATTGTAAAGCTTAACAATCTTGAGAGTAAAAACCGGCTTCTGTGACAGCCGGTATGAATATAGAAATTTTAAATTATAAGAGAGGTTTAATAAATGGAAAAGGTTCATGAAAGATTTTTAAAGTATGTTGTAGTAGATACAGAATCAATGCACGATTCTCCGACTGCTCCGAGCACCGAAAAGCAAAAAGTGCTTGGCAGGTTATTAGTTGATGAAATGAAAGCAATCGGAGCAGAGGATGTTTATATGAGTGACAGCGGATGTGTATACGGTACAATCCCGGCGAATTATGAACCGTGCAACGCACCTGTCATAGGCTTTATAGCACATATGGACACATCTCCCGATTTAACCGGCGAAAATGTTAAGCCGAGGATCGTACATAGCTATGACGGTAAGGACATAGTACTAAATGAAGAAGAAAATATTGTAATGAAAGCAAATGAGTTTGAAAGTCTTCAAACCTATATCGGTCAGGATTTAATAGTTACAGACGGCACAACCTTGTTAGGAGGAGATGATAAGGCAGGTATTGCTGAAATTATGAATATGGCAGAATATTTTTTAAAGAATCCTGATATTAAGCACGGTACTGTTAAAATCGCTTTTACTCCTGATGAGGAGGTTGGGAGAGGAACAGAGAACTTTGATATAGAAAGATTCGGAGCAGACTTTGCATATACTGTTGACGGAGGCTCAGTGGGAGAGATTTCTTACGAAACCTTTAACGCCGCTGATGCAAAAATCTATATAAACGGAACAAGCATACACCCCGGAGCTTCAAAAAATAAAATGGTTAATTCAATTCTTATTGCAATGGAGCTGAATGCCATGCTTCCGGCAGCCGAAATACCTGCACATACCGAAATGCGTGAAGGCTTCTTTCATTTGACTAATTTTAAGGGTACAGTAGAAAATACATATATGAAGTATATAATCAGAGATCATGATACGGACAGGTTCAATCAAAGAAAGGAGATGATTTCTAAAATTGTTGAATATATAAATGAAAAGCATGGAAACATAATAAGGCTGGAGCTGAAGGATACATATTATAATATGGGCAATACTATACGTCCGATTATGCATATAATCGACAATGTTAAAAGAATTTTGAAGGATATGAATATAAAGCCTATCGAAACAGCAATGAGAGGAGGAACAGACGGAGCGGTTCTTTCATTTAAGGGACTTCCGTGTCCAAATGTAAGTGCCGGATATCATAATGCTCATGGCAGATATGAATATATATCAATACAGGCTATGGAAAAGATAGTTGATATTTTAGTAAATATAGTTAAGTCATATACTGATTGATACATCAATTGATACACAGATTAATATTTCTCTCCTTCCAAGAAAAAACTTCCCATGAAAGACTGGGAAGTTTTTTCTATTCTATCATATTATAGAAAATTAGTATTTTTTATAACACTGGTCAGCTCTTGGATAGACTCTGACAATTGAGACAGCTTTGCTTCAATGCGAACCAGCAGGTATGCCGTAACTGCAATTGGAAATCCAAGATTTGCTATTTGTGTAAACAATTCGTCCATCCTACCCATCTCCTATTTCATTAACATCATTTTTTTCAGCCTGCAGACAGCATTATATTTTCTCCAAATTGCTGTTCTGTAAGCTATATTAAGACTTTTGGCGATTTCCTCCATCGAATATTCATGATTGTAATAAAGATTTAACACTTCCTTTTCTTTTTTAGGAAGCTTTTCAATATTTTTCATTAGTTCGGTGATTTCTTCTTCATCAACTATTTTATCATAAAGAGAAATATTTTCATCTCTCAGGAAAGCTTCATATTCATGTATGCTTTTGGTTTCTCTAAGGCGCCTTGTGTTGCGATAGTAATTTATATAGAAAAATTGGAGCTTTGTTTGTACATATCTTAAAAAATGGACATTGTATTTTTTATCATAGCTTTTCAGCGACAGCAGTATCACTATATAGCCTTCCTGTACCAAATCCTCGATACTGCTTTCATTAACGGAATAGCATCCGTAAATACATTTATAGATGAGAGGATTCAATTTTTTTAGCAGGATTTCTTGAAATTTTTTGTCCCCATTTATAGATTCTTGAATAATATGATTGATATCAGTGTCCATCTTATTTACCTCCGTAATTGGCAATTTTGCAATGATGATTACGACATATCAGGAATTACTAAATTATAATCATAAACTGAATATTTGTAAAAGTACGGATAATGGGTAACTGACGGAGCATTTGATTTAAAATCGGAAAAATTATTTTATTGAAATTTGAAAGTAAAATTATTTATTGAAAGAAGTGAGGACTATGAAAAGTCTTTTAAAATACAACAAAATCGATGCAATGCTCCCTGTATATGTCAGTGGTGTGGGAAATTGCACCGAGATAATAACAACTGAGACTTCATTTGTAAAAAATAATACAGTTGAAACCTGTATTAAAAATCTGGCGGATTTTTATAATATAAGCCTCTATCACAACAGAATAAATTATGGAGCCGAGCTGGGTATAGTAAATAAGGTACCGATTGTAATCAATGAAAATTTAATATATATATATATTAACGTAAGGCAACCCTTGTTTGAACACGATGCCGCCTACGGCTATATTGATATAAATGCAGCAGAGGAAATTTTCGAGCAGAACGGCAGAGCTGCTATTCGTTTGAAGCAAGGCAGAGTAATACAAACAAGGCAAAGTATTATGACATTAAAAAAAATGCTATTGTATGGAAGATTAGCAAAGGATATATACAAAGAAAAAAATTATAAGGAAAGATAGCAGAATTGAAAGGGAGCAATTTGCAGAGAAATCTCTATCAGTATGCTCATTGCTCTCAAACTGTTGTTTAATAGCTTTTCCGAAGCGTATTAGGTTATATTTCGCAATACCGGTTCATATACTTTAATAATCAAGCTCTGTATATGAGCGATATTTAGGGGGAATTTTTATGGATGAAAAGATAGTACAAAGCTTACTGCTTGAAAATAAAGAGATTCTAAATGTTACGGGAGTAGAGGGTGTAGATAATTTTAATGATGAGACAGTAGTTTTGCTTACAAACAAGGGAAAGCTGACAATAAAAGGTCAAAAGCTCAATATCAGCAAGCTGAATGTAGACGAGGGCAAGCTTATAGTAAAGGGAAACATAAACGCCCTCATTTATTCCGAAAATGAACAAAAAGAAAAAGTCAGCTTAGTCCACAGGATTTTTAAGTAGAGACAGTGTTATGGATTTTTTACCTTACTCTCAAGAATACATGCTCATTGTCTCAATAATGGGAGGTATGCTGCTGGGATTTATTTGGGACATATACAGACTAATCAGGCATTATACTAAATTTGGCAGGCTGATGACTGCAGCAGGCGATGTAATGTATTGGATCATAAGTGTTTACTTTAGTATTACTGTAATAAATGATATAAGCTACGGCAATGTAAGATTTTTTATACTGGTGGGATTTATTTCAGGTGCAATAATATATTTTTACGGAATAAGCAATTATATTCTAAAGCTGTTTATCTTCATAATTGATTTTATTATATTTATGATAAAAAAATTTATAGCTTTTATCATTAGCCCTGTTAAATTTATAATAAAGAAAATAATGCTTATTTTGTATCCATATAAAGAAAAACTGAAAAAAGAGAAAGAAAAAGCAAAAAGAAAATATAAATTTTTTAAATTCAGATTAAAAAAGGTTTTCAAAAACAAAAAAATGTTATATAATAATAAGAAACGCAAAAGAAAGAAAAATAAGAAAATTCGGACAACAGAAAAAAATCATATTAAGATATTATAAGCTTATATGAAAAACCTCTTGTAAGGAGTTAATATAAATGGGCGATAATCAAAAGATAATAGAGTTGAAAAGAAAGATAAACAATGATGATTATAGATTGAAGGAATACGAAATAAGAGAGCAAAACAAAAGAAATAAGCTAAATGCTCCTAAAAAAAAGAAAAGGAAAATAAATTTAATTAATTTTATTTTTGCTATTTTTGTTCTTTATTTTGCTTATACAGCCTTCAATCAAAATCTTATGATTAAATCCTTAGATATGCAAATAGCAGATAAAAACAGTATTAAGGCAAAAACAGCCAAAAAAGCAGAAGCCCTAAAACAAGATGTAGATAAAATAAATAATAACGAAGAAGCAATGCTGGATTTAGTTGAAAAAATAGCCAGAGATCAATATAAAATGGTAAAACCAAATGAAATAATATATATTGACAAAAACAAAAATGACAATAAATTTATTAAGGGTATAGGTTTTGAAGATCAGGAGCAACAGGAAGATAAGGATAAGGATAAAAAAAATCCGTAGGATTATCTTGTTACCCGATTACATAATTTATCAGCTAAAACCATAAATGAAATGAATCGAAAAATTTTTATCATAAAAGAACAGCTACAGCTGTTTTTTTGTTGTCCTAAATTTTTTGCAGAAATCATATTGCGACAGCATTTTACATATAAGTTTGATAACATATTGTCCAT